>JBGPZR010000045.1:0-10075 GCA_041493845.1 Terriglobia bacterium
CGAGATTTTCGGAATTCCCGAGGGATATGAAGCCGTGGCCGGTTTTGCGATTGGTTACCCGGGCGATCCGGCGGCTTTGCCGGATAAGTTGCGGGAACAGGAACGCGCGCCGCGATCACGCAAGCCGCTCGATTCTTTTGTGTTCACGGGAAAATGGGGAAAGGTTTCGCCGGTGGTGAAGTAGTGAGGGGTAATTAGTGGTTGGTGATTCTTAGCACTTCTTTTATGGCCATGGGCCGCGGCACAGACGCCTGAGTAACGTTCCTAACACACGGTTGCGCGAGCGCATTGAGAATTCAGGGCGAAACCGATAGGGTATTCCTATGGTGGAAGCCCTATCCTGGGAAGACCTGCGGCCGGATCATCGCCGGCGCAGCAAGCGCGTGAAGGTCCGCATCGCCGTGGTGGTGCGTTCGCAGGAAAAGCGGACTCTCTCGGAGAAAACACACACGCTGCTGGTGAACGCACACGGAGCGCTACTGCTGCTGGGAATCCCTGTCTCCGTGGATAAGTTCGTGGTGCTGGAGAATCCCAGCACGGGGCAAGAGATACTTTGCCGCGTGACGCATGTGGGCACGGAGTTCATGGGCAAGGCGCAAGTGGGGATCGAATTCATCAAGCCCGCGCCTGAATTCTGGGGCATTTCGCCCCGGCCGGATGATTGGACTCCAGGACACGCTGCCAGCCGAGCATCAGAGCGAGTGGCGAAGCAGCCGCAAGCTTCGAAATCTTAATTTACTTGCTGATTGGTCGGGTCGTCCCAGATCAGGTGGCACATCAACCATTTGCCGTCGGCTTGTTTTTTGAATACCGCGAGGAAGTTCCCTCGGTTCTGCCAATTCTGTGATTTAGCATCGTCTTCTTCTGTCCAGGCTACTTCACTTCAGCCGCGCGCATAGGTGAGAGTTCCTTTACCATCCACTTCAGCGAGCGGAGCGGATCGGATCATGAATGGCCTCCCCGAGACATGGACTCGGTACAGACAGGAGTGTTAGAAAGATCCACTTTGTCCGGGGCTTGCACCTCGTTCGGCACGAAATGAAAACCAAGTGAAACGAATCGTGAGCTGCAGTCACTACTCCACGGGGGTACCTTAAAACTGAGGAGATAGCCGATGAGTAGTGGGACCATGCTTGAGACGAGAGCGCCTATCTACACGGGGCGCGAACTGACAACGCTGAGTGCTGCAGGTTATGTGGCGGTAAGGAATGGGCGGGTGGTGATCGTACGGTGGGCTGATGTGCCGCGTACGGCGATGGATGCGGTGGCGGCGATAGCGGGTCTGCGGGAAGCAGCCGTGATGACGAGCGTACCGGAGCTGCGCATGTCCTTCAACAAAGCCGCCGACCATCTGACGCGCGAGCTCGCCGGCGAAGTGGCGACCTTCGAGAGAACGATGGAGAAGGCCACGGCAAATTTCTACGATTAGAAGCCGCCTCACAAGCACATCCCCAGACAACAACCTGACAGCCACGTGATTTCGGGAGCGAAAACGCCCGAAGGGGCAGCGCCAATTCGGCGTGGCTGACGCCTGCGCTTACCTCATTGAAAATGTTCAGTACAGGGCCTCCCCTTAGGGGGTAGCTTTGCGGCGGGCTATCGATGACGTGGCGAAAAACAGGACCAGGCCGATCGCGACGACGGGCGACATTCCCACGATGAGCGGCACGCGATGCTGGAAAATTCCGGTGGCAGTGGCGGCGGCCACGTAGACGACGAATACACCTGCTTGAAGTCTGAGGTGGCGGCTCCTGCCGGGGGCGCTGACGGCGGGTTCCTCTGTGGGCGAAGAGACGTAGGTGATGTGCAGTAAGCGCACGAGACCGGCGACCAGACTTATGATCGTGCCGGTGAGGACTGTGGTTGCGATGCCCGGGAGATTCAGGCGCCGGACGGCAGCGCTCTGGACGCCCATGGCGACGGCAGACAGTCCGATCAGGACGTAGAGAGTGTTTTGATTGCGCGGAATCATCGGCAAGTGCAGCAACAGGGCGAACGCAGCGAGGACCAGCGCTTCCACGATCACAGGGCCGACGAAGGCACGCCGCTGGTCTACGTCTGTCCCGGTGCGGTGTGCAAGAATGGCTCCAATGGTCACACCGAAGACAAATCCTCCCACAGCAAAAAGTGCGCGGAAGGCCGCCAGAAATTGGCCTTGTCCGAAGGCAAGACCGAGAAGTACGGCGTTGCCGGTCATGTTTGCAGTGAAGACATGACCGAGGTCTAGATAGCCGATAGCGTCCACGGTGCCGGCTACCCAGGTGAGCAGGAGAATTGGGGAGGCCCATCCTTCTTTGTCGGCGGCAATTGTGATGGTGTCGTGCATAGCGAGCTCCTGGACCAGACGCTGCGGCTTCGGCACGAATAAAGTGTCAGCGCGAGCCCTGGTCCTGATTTACGGCGAGACATTATCACCCAAATATGCGCGTCGTGTGCCCGCCCCGTCTGGCTCCCTCCGATGTATCCTTTGAAATCCCGAAGTGCCTCTGAAGCCGCTGCGCGGGCAACTTTCTTGATAACGCTCCTCTATCACTACGATAATGACAATCAGTTTGACTGATTAAGACTTTCACCCAAGAATCTGCACAGTTTGCGCTGCCGGATAAGGCGGTAAGAAGTGTGGGCGTGCCATGCCGGCAGTTTTTTCTTGTGGAATCGCTCCCCCGGGAGATCGTCCGCACCGCCTAAAAGTCATCGCTGACGCTTTGTGTACAGCGACGAGAGTTGCTCAATCGGGCGAATGGCCAGGGATGGTAAGTAAGGATGATGAAGTCTTCGGGCACTCTACTCGACATTTTCCAAAAAGCCGGACATGGGCGCACGGCGATCGTCGTACCGGAACTTGGGCTGCGGGTGAGCTATGAGTCGCTGCAGCAGCAGACCTGGGAAATGGCGAACGCGCTGGCCGGAGCCGGAGTTCACCGGAATGTTCGCGTGGCCATCGCTCTACCGAATGGGCTGCCCGCGATCGTAAGTTTTCTGGCGGCTTCTATCGCCGGGACGGCTGCGCCGCTGAATCCTGCCTACCGGCATGACGAGTTCAATTTCTTCCTGGAAGATACGGACGCACGCGTCCTGATTTGTCCTGTGAAAGGGGCGGACGAGGCGCGGCAGGCTGCGGCCGATCACAACATCCCAGTGTTTTCGACGGAAGTGGATGCGCACGGCAGCGTCCAACTGCACGGCGCGCACGGAAGGGGCGCGGCCACGGCGCCCGCGCCAAATGATATTGCACTGATCCTGCATACGAGTGGAAGCACGGGCCGGCCAAAGCGTGTGCCACTGCGCCACGTCAACCTGCTGGTGTCCGCGCAGAATATCGCCAACACGTACGTGCTTTCGGCGCAGGATGTTTCGCTCTGCGTAATGCCACTCTTCCATGTTCACGGGCTGGTGGCTTCGACGCTGGCGACGCTGCTGACGGGCGGGACGGTGGTTGCGCCAAGGAAATTTGACCCCTTGGGATTCTGGCGGATCGTGAAGGAATATAAGGTGACCTGGTATTCAGGGGTTCCTACGATCCATCAGGTCCTGTTGGCGCGCGCTGGAAGCCATGGCAGGCCGGCGGGCGCGGAATCATTGCGGTTTATCCGCTCTTGCAGCACCCCGCTGGCCGCAGAAGTGATGCATCACATGGAGGAACTGTTTGGCGTGCCGCTGCTGGAAGCCTACGGCATGACGGAAGCAGCGCATCAGATGGCGTCTAACCCCCTGCCGCCGCGAGCGCATAAACCGGGATCGGTGGGAGTGCCGTGCGGCGTGCAGATCAGCATCATTAACGGGCATGGACATCACGTGGGAATCGACAAGCGAGGCGAGATCGTGATTCGCGGGCCTAGTGTATTCACGGGATATGAGAATAATGAAGAAGCGAATGCAAGCTCGTTCAGGGACGGATGGTTTCGCACGGGTGACGAAGGCTTCCTGGACCAGGATGGTTACTTGCACTTGACCGGGCGATTGAAAGAGCAGATCAACCGAGCTGGAGAAAAAATCTCACCGCGCGAAATCGACAAGGTATTGCTGAAGCATCCGGCGGTTTCGGAAGCGGTGACGTTTGGATTTGCCCATCCGACACTGAATGAAGAGGTGGCTGCGGCGGTGGTGCTGCGCGAGCAGGTGAGCGAGTCGGCGTTGCTGAAATTCTGCAGCGAGCGGCTGGCGGAATTCAAGTGCCCCAAGAAACTTTTTTTTGTGGAGAGCATCCCGCAGACAGCGACAGGGAAAATCCGCCGCAGTGAAGTGGCTGCCGCGCTGCTGGATGCCAAGAGATGAAATTCCTGATCGCGGGGGCCGGGGCCATCGGAGCCTACATGGGGGCACGGATGGCGCAAGCGGGGCTGGATGTGACGCTCTACGCCCGCGGGCCGCATCTGCGCGCCATGCAAGAACACGGTGTGCGTGTGAAGAGCGTGGAGGGAGATTTTGACGCGCGGCCGAAAGTAGTGGGCACGCTTGAAGAAGTAGGGTCAGTGGACGTGGTTCTCCTCGGCGTGAAGGCACATGGATTGCCGCAACTGGCGCCGCAACTGAAATCGGTGCTTGGTCCCGACACGACAGTGATAAGCACGCAGAATGGCGTCCCGTGGTGGTTTTTTCAGGGCTTCGGCGGCGCCTGGGAAGGGACGCGGCTCGAGCGCGTGGACCCGGGCGGCGTGATTTCCAATGCGATTGAAGCGCGGCGCGTGGTGGGCTCCTTGGTATATTTTGCGACCGAGATTGTGGAGCCCGGCGTGGTGCGGCACACCGAAGGCAATCGGATTTCCCTGGGCGAGCCGGACGGCACGCGGTCCGATCGGTGCCGGCGGATTGCTGAGGCGCTGAACGCTGCCGGCTTGCGCTGCCCGGTGACGGCGAGAATCCGTCATGAGATCTGGGTAAAAATCCTCGGGAATGTCGCGTTCAACCCCATCAGTGCGCTGACGGGGGCCACGCTGGTGCAGATGGTGCGCGATCCCGGGGTATGCGCGCTGGTCCGGAATATCATGAGCGAAGCGGAGGCGGTGGCCGCTCAATTGGGCCTGGAATTGCCGATCACGATCGAGCAGCGCATCGCAGGTGCGGAAAAGGTGGGGGAGCACAAGACGTCGATGCTCCAGGATCTGGAAGCGGGGCGGCCGCTGGAACTCGAGGCAGTGGTGGGCGCGGTGGTGGAATTGGGCGAGCGCATGAACCTTCCGATGACTCACACGCGAGTGGTCTACTCCTGTACCAAGCTTCTTTCGGAACGCAGATCTGCTGCAACGGTAAAGCGTGCGTAGCGTCTGAGCGCCAGCACATCTTGCCCCCGCAACGTTTCTATTCTCATCCTGGAACACTTCTTCCCTCGATTGTTGACACGACCTGACTTCGGCGCGGATACTTCGGCCAATGGGGGTGTACGAAATGAAGATACTAAGAGCCACAAGTGCAATTACGGCATTCCGGTCCTCGGGCTCCTCAGGTAGATTGCTTCTGTGTTTGGCGATAATTCTAGCAGCAGGTTGGTGTCCGCGACCGATATGCGCGCAAGATTCGATCATTCTTGTGGGGTCCGGATCGAGTGTCCCGGCTCCTCTCTACAATCGCTGGGTGGCGGAGTACAACAAGCGTACTCCAGCTATCCAGCTGCGTTACCTGGCCATCGGGGCGAGCGAGGGGATCAAGCAAATCGCAAAGGGCAGCGGCGATTTTGGCGCAGGCGAAGTGCAACTGACGGCGGCAGAGCGCACGGAAATGAACCTGGTCGAGCTCCCGACGGTGATGATCGCGATCGTGCCGATGTACCACCTGCCGGGAATTCACCAGGACCTCCGTTTCTCGGGTGAATTGCTCGCTGAAATTTTTCTGGGTGAAATCAAGAACTGGAATGATCCCCAGATTGCGAAGCTGAACCCGGGAGTCTCGTTCCCTGACATGCCGATCAAGGTGTTCTACCGGCCGGGGGGCAAGGGCACGAATTATGTCTTCACGGAGTTCCTGTCGAAGACGAGTCCGAAATTCCGCGGGCGAATTGGCGTCACTCCTTCGCCCAGTTGGCCCGTGGGAGCGCCAGCAGAACGCAGTTCGGACATGGTTGACAAAGTAAAAGGCGAGACCGGCTCGATCGGGTACGGGGAGCTCCAGTATGCGGTGAAGGGCGACGTTGCCCAGGGCAAGGTATTGAACGCGGCCGGGAAATACGTGAAGGCCTCGTCAGAATCCATCCTGGCAGCCTGTCGCGCGGTGGAGGCACCGGGATGGGACAAATTTGCGGGTTCACTGACGAACCCGCCCGGAGCGGATTCGTTTCCCATCATCAGTTTCACCTGGCTGTACCTGAAGGCCTCTACTTCCGATACCCGGCGGGCCGGGGCCCTACGTGATTTCTTGAACTGGGCGTACACGGATGGGGAGCTACTCGCTGGGCAGGAAGGCTATTCTGAGCTGCCGCAACAACTGCTGACGAAGGTCAGGGCCAAAGCAAATTCACTGCGGTAAGCAGATCGCGGAAGACCCTTCGCGCCGCCGAAATCGTTATGAGTCGTTGCAGGCCATGCGGCGACAAAGCAGCATGGCCTGCATTCGAAAAACCCACCAAAGCTACATATATTCTGACATCGAGCCGCAGCATGATCATCCGCTACTCGGCGGCGGAACTGATCAAGCCGCTGACCCCCGCGCGCCCCTCAAACGGGCATTCCTTCAGGCACGCGCTGGTGACGGCGCCTGGGTTGCTGCCACGGCAGCCACTTCGCGGGAGGCCGGCGCCTTCATCTTGCGCAGGACGAAGAAGGCCAGCACGGCCGCGAGGGCGTCGCAGACGATGGCGACGGTAAAGACGCCGAACCAGCCAACCTTCGGCATCATGAATTTGGCCGGGAACGGCGTCCAAACCGCCGGGACTACAGTGAGAATAATCCCATAGACGACAAGGGCTCCTGCCACAGCCAGCAGTGTGCTCCTAGCCACCCGACTGAGCTGAAGGCGCAGTGCAGTGGGAGCAAGGAAGACTGTGAATAGCACTAAGAAACCACCCAACAGGAGCAGAATGTCAGCCCTGAAGTCGAAGGCCTTGCCCGCCGCAAGCGCAGAACCGATGGGCACAAACATAGAGGCTGTTCCCTTGGCCGTGTACAGGAAGCCGTAGTTCGTTGTGGCGTATTTACGGCCGAAGAAATCACCGCAGAGGGCCGGGAACAAGGAATAGATTTCACCCCAGCCGAAGAAGGTGAAGGCGCTAAAAATGACGAACAGCTTGGGATTGTGGGCAAACTTGAGGAGCGCGAAGATCGCAATTGCCTCTAAGCCGAACGCGATGGTCATGGTCATCTCTCGTCCGATATGATCGGAGACCCATCCCCAGATCGGACGGCAAAGCCCGTTAACAAGGCGGTCCGCCGAGAGCGCAAACGTGAGTGCAGCCATGCTAAGTCCAAATAACTGGACGGGAATCTTGTCCACGGCGAAATCCTTGGCCATCGGGGCCAACTGAGCGGTAGCCATCAAGCCGCCGGTAGCGACCATGGCCATCATCAGGTACATCAGCCAGAAGTGTGGGGTGGCGGCCATGTCGCCCGGTTTGAAATCTACAGAACTCTGGCGGGCTTTCACCTGTTCGGCGCCCTTTTGCCTCCACGTTCGCGGGAGCCATCCGGGTGGCGGAGCCTTGAGGAACAATGCTGCGATTACTACGACAGCTCCCTGGATGATTCCCCATCTGATGAAGGCTGTCTGATATCCTGCAGAAGCGATCAGATTGGCGATTGGAGCGACAGTGAACGCAGCCCCGGCGCCAAACCCAGCGGCGGTTAAACCCGCTGCCAGTCCGCGATGGTCAGGGAACCACTTCAGTGCGCTGCCAATGGCAGTGCCGTACACAACGCCAGCCCCGAGCCCCGAGATCGCGTAAGAGGCATACAGCGCAGTGAGCGTATCGGCCTTTCCGCTTCCATACCAGCCCGCGCCCGCCAGCACCCCTCCCATCATCACGAGGAGCTTCGGCCCAAAGGTGTCCACCAGCCAGCCCTCGAAGGGAACCAGCCAGGTCTCAAGCAGAACGAAAACGGTGAAGGTAACTTGGACGAGCGCCCGATCTACGTTGAGATGTTGCTTTAACGGATCCACGAAAAGTGTCCAACCATACTGGAAGTTGGCCACCGCCACCATGCTGAGCACGCTAAAGAAGAGAATTACCCAGCGGTTGTCGAGGAGAACTTGGAGCCCTGTATTTCGTTCCGCGGGAATAGTAGCCACGGGTGCACCTCCTCATAGGTTCTTGCAGCGCGAAAATGTGAATCGCCCTGCTAATCCGTATGGTTGTGCTTCCCGACCTCGCGGGGACGCACGAAGGAAGCAGCGGGAGTCGTCGCCCTCACCACAAAATTTTCAGGCAGGCGGCTTGTCCGCTTCGACCTCCGTCCGGAAGGGAATCACGCCCGGGATTAGCCACTTCTCCCACATCTGATCGATCTTGTTCTGGAAGTAGTCAATGTCTTCCTGCGTGAAATGAGCGAAACGCCCCTGCTTCAGCAGGTAGTCGCTGACGGGGAGCCGCCGGGTGCGGCCTTCGGCGATCTCCTTCGTTTTGCCAGTGAGTCTTAACACATGATTCTCGATCTCGTAAAGAGGCCAGATGCCGGTAGTCACGGCGAGCTCCCCAAGTTCGTGCGAGAGAATGGGATCATAATCCCAACCCTTGGGGCACGGATCGAGCGAGTGGATAAAAGTGGGTCCGCCGATCGTCAGCGCCTTGCGCACACTGTTCATTGCCGCCAGACCAAACGACATGCAGACGGTCGCCACGTACTTACACTCGGGGTGGCCGGCCGCCATCATCCCCGCCATGTTTTTCTTCCAGCGGCGGTGCATGATGCGGCGAACCTTTCCCGGAGGGCTGAAAGTAGTGTTGGCGCCGTAGGGCGTGCTGCCGGAAAGCTGAATGTCGGTGTTGGCATAGGATTCGTTGTCGTACATCAGGATCAAGCAGTTGTAGTTGGGGTGAGTAAGGGTCGCGGAAATTCCGGAGAGGCCCATGTCAGCTCCGCCGCCATCGCCGCAGAACGCGATCACGTTGATGGGCTCCTTCTTCATTTTGCCCTTACGCATCTGCGCCTTCAGGCCCGCAGCAGTGCCGAGCGCGGCAGCGCCGCTGGCTCCGAGTTGCGTGTGCATCCAGGGAATGACCCACGCTGTGCTGTTGTAGGTGGTGTTGGCCACGTACATGCACCCCGTGCTGCCCAGCACGATCGTCCGCGGGCCGGCCGCTTTGGCCATCATCTTCATGACCAGGGCCGACTCACACCCCTGGCAAGTGCGGTGGCCGGAAGTGAAGAACTCGTCGAGCGGAATCTTTTTTACACCCTTGAAGGGTTCGAGCTTTCCAATCGGATAAAGATCAATCGTGGTAGCCATTTCGTAATCCTCCTCACTGCCCCGATCAGGGGCAGGCAAGCGTTCCTGTTACTCGCGGACTCCAATCCATTGTGTCAGCGGCTGCGATTTTCCTTCGGCCGCCTGGAAAATGTTGCCGCTCATCTTGTGAACGTCCGGCAAAGTGACCTCGCGCCCGCCGAGGCCGCAGATAAAGCCAACCACGGGGGGCCGCTTCGCCGTGGGATACAAAGCCGCGCGAATTTCCGTTGCAAGCACGCCGCTGAGATACGGCGAACCCAGCGAGAAGTCGCGGTCGATCACGCCGACCGCCTTGAAGCGGCCGAGCGACTTCGCGAGCTCCTCGGCGGCAAACGGACGGAACCAGCGGATGCGAACGAAGCCGACTTTCTTGCCCTGCTTGCGCATCTCGCGGATGGCCACTTTGACGGGGGTGGAAAGCGTGCCCATCCCGACGAGCACCACGTCCGCGTCGTCGGTCATGTATTCCTCGAAAAACGGGTTGCCATAGCTGCGATGGAAAATTCTCTCGAAATCCCGGTAGGCTTCGCGGATGACAGACTGCGAACGCTCCATGGCCGCCGCGGTCTGGCGCCGGATTTCCATCAACCAGTCTTCGTTGACCTGAGGAGCAACGGAGATGGGATTGTCAGGGTGGAGGAGGAGATTGCCGCGATCATAACGCGGGAGGAAAGATTCGACTTGATCCTTCGTGGGGATCTTC
>JBGPZR010000322.1:0-3390 GCA_041493845.1 Terriglobia bacterium
TACAGCCGATGCTCCCAGCAGAATGACGGTGACGTAGAGCAGCGCGTAGAGCGTGTTTTGCGCGATGAGGGCTGCGGGGAAAACATCACCATACGCGGCCGCGGCGATGCCATTGAAATTGTGGAAATTCGGGAGCAGGTAATAAAGCACGCGCGTCATCGCCAGGAGCACAGGATTCTTCGTTACTTCGCCGAATTCACGGATGTCCTGCGCAAACACGCCGGTGACGTAAATGCCCAGCGTGAAGAGCGTCGAAAGCATGGGGCTCGAGAAGCAGGAGAAAAACAGCGCGAGCGCTGTGACCAGTGCCAGTTCCAGCAGGATGAAATAGATGGCCACGAGAATCGAAACGTCCGAGCGCTCGAAATGCCGGCTGACGTAGAGCAACGCGGCGGCAAGACCAATAGTCATCAGCGCCGTATTCACTACCAGCGTCAGCAGCAACCCGAAATATTTTCCGACCAGAAATTCCCAGCGGCGGACGGGCTTGGACAGCAGGCTATAGAGCGTGCGCTTTTCAATTTCTTTGTACACCAGTCCGACGCCGATGAAGATGGCCATGATGAGGCCGATGATGGAAATCGCGGACAGGCCCAGATTGACAATCACCAGGCGCTCGATGCCGATGGAAATCTGGCCGACCAGGATGGCGGCGCCGATCATCATGAGCGCGAAAAAGATCAGGTTGTAGAGTACGCGGTCGCGAATCGCTTCGCGAAATGCATTCACCGCGACCACGCCCGGAATGGCGATCCGCCCCGCGCTCATCGAGCGTCCACCTCCACCGCATGGGACGCAGCCTTCTGGCGGTCCACCAGCCCGAAGAAGTAATCCTCGAGTGTGGGCCGCAATGGCTGCACGGAAAGGATGCGGGCTTCCGAAGCGCGCAACAGCTCGAGCGCGGCGTACAGCTCCGCCTCAGGCAGCTCAATCCGGTAGCGCGCTCCTGTTTTGGTGGCGCGCTCGGCAAGCTTCTGCGGCAGGGGACGTCCGTCGCGCGCCTCGAACAGGATTTCCATCCCGTGCACCTGGATCGAAACGATCTCCCCGGGCGAGCCGACACCTTGTAGTTTTCCGCCGAGCAACACGGCGACGCGGTCACACAGCATCTCCGCGTCGCTCAAAATGTGCGTGGAGAAAAATACCGTGCGTCCCTGCTGCTTGAGCGCGAGGATGATGTCGCGCACTTCGCGCCGCCCCACCGGATCGAGGCCCGACATGGGCTCGTCGAGGAACACCACCTGCGGGTCGTGCAGGACGGCCTGCGCGATGCCGACGCGCTGCAACATGCCTTTCGAGAATTTTCGCAATTGCACGTCGGCGGCCGCTGCCAGTCCCACCTGCTCGAGAAAGCGCTTGACGCGCGCGCTGCGCTCCGCCGCGCCGTAGCCGAAAAAGCGCGCGTAATAATCGAGCAGCTCGCGCGCCGTCAGATAGTCGTAGAAATATGGCTGTTCCGGCAAAAACCCGATCTCGCGGTGCATGCCAACGTCGTCAATCGAGCGGCCACGAATGCGCGCGGTTCCCGCCGTCGGAAAAATCAGCCCCATCAGGAGCTTCAGCGTGGTTGTTTTTCCTGCGCCGTTGGGCCCGAGAAATCCGAACACCTCTCCCTCTTCCACCTGCAGCGTCAGGTTGTCGAGCGACCGGCGCCGCCGCTGGCGCCAGAAGCCCAGAGGGAAATCTTTTGTGAGCCCCTGGATCTCGATTGCCGGTGTACCCATGGCGTTCATTATTTATTTTTTCCAAACAATTTGCTCATGTCAATACTCACCGTGTTGCTTCGCTGAGCACAGGCCTCCAGGGGCCCACACGGCCGGCATGGGGCCAGCGTTGACATTGGCGGCGCGACTGCGTAGATTCGGCCCACCAGCATTCGCCCACTATGATCGGAAAAACTCTCTCCCATTACAGGATTGAATCCGAGCTCGGCCGCGGCGGCATGGGCGTGGTCTATCGCGCGCACGACGAACTACTGAAACGCGATGTCGCGCTGAAATTATTGCGCGAAGATGCCGTGGGGCAGGCCGACCATCGCACGCGCCTGCTCAGCGAGGCGCGCGCCGCCAGCGCTCTGAACCATCCCGGAATTACGACCATCTACGAGGTGGGCGAATCGGACGGGCAGCTTTTCATCGTAATGGAGTTGGTGCAGGGTGAGACGCTGCGCCGCCAGATTTCGTCGACCGGGCCGCTCGAACCACGCGCAGTGGCCCGGCTGGGCGCGCAAATTTCGGAAGCGCTGCACGCCGCCCATTCGCACGGCGTGATTCACGGCGACATCAAGCCGGAAAACATCGTGGTGCAGACCGAGAGAGGGCCGAAGCTATTCGACTTCGGCATTGCCCGCCGGCTGGCGGAGGAAACCGCAACCAGCACGCGGTCTGCAAAAGAGATCGGCGAAACTCCCGCGGCATTCATTGCCGGGACGATCGCTTACATGGCGCCGGAAGTGATTCGAGGCGAACCGGCAGACGCGCGCGGAGACCTCTACTCATTCGGCGTGGTGCTGTTCGAGCTGATCACCGGGCATCGTCCGTTTCCCGGGCCGACAATCAGCGCCTTGATGGCCCAGATACTTCATGAGCCGACGCCGTGGCTGGGTGGGGCGAAGAGCATCGTGCCGGCCGAACTCGCGCGCATGGTGCAAAAGTTGCTGGAGAAAGAGCCGGGCTCGCGTTACCAAACCGCGCGCGATTTGCAAGTGGACTTCACAAACCTGCAGCGCGAACTTGAATTCCGGGCGGCTCTGCCTGCGGCGGCCCTCGGCAAGCGCGCTGTGGCTGTCCTGCCGTTCAAATTGCTGACGCCCAATCCGGAAGACGAGTATCTGGGTGTGGCGCTGGCCGACGCAGTGATCAACCATCTGGGAGGCAGCGGTCAATTGCTCGTCCGGCCGACGAATACAGTGCAGCGCTATGCGAAGAACCCCGTGGATCCGCTCCTGGCGGCCCGGGAGATGAATGTGCAGGTGATTGTGGACGGCAGCATCCAAAAGTTCGGGACAAGACTGCGTGTCCATTACCAGGCATGGAACGCCGCCGACGGCACGACGATCCTTTCCGGCAAACACGATTCGGAGATGGCCGACCTGTTCGGCTTGCAAGACAAAATTGCTGAAGCTCTCGCGGGCGCGCTGGGCATCGCGCCGGGACAGGCCATGGAAGCAGCAGCCGTGCCGCCGACCAAAAACGCGACAGCGTATGAATTGTACCTCCGCGCCGCCGAGCGGCTCGCCCGCATGAACCGCTGGGACACGAGGACGGCGATCGAGATGCTTGAGAGCGCCACGAAGCTCGATCCACGGTTCGCCGAAGCCTGGGCGCGCATGGCCGAAACCTACATATTGATGGCTACCGTCTTTGAGCCGAAACCTGCGTGGTTCCGCCA
>JBGPZR010000328.1:0-3301 GCA_041493845.1 Terriglobia bacterium
TGATTGATTCCGTGGACTTGATCGAAGGCGTAAAGTAATCCCCGTTGTTCTCCGCCATCTCTCCGGCTTCTTCGTTTCGCACCGCAAGAAAAAAGCGGGCAACGCTTGCTGCATCAAGCGCTGCCCACTGGTGATATGCGATGAGAATGCTACTGCGTGATCTCGACGTACTTCGATTTGCCGCTGAAGTGGATCTCCTTGATCTGCCTGCTCTCGGTCACGATGGATGAGTACGCGGCCTTGCCGGCTTCGTCTTTCCACTGCACCGGCGCTTCTGCGATCATTTTGCCGCCGCGCAACATTGTGACTTTCACGCTGTCCGCTCTCACGGAATAGCTGCCGGGCTTCAATTCCGTTCCCCCGAGCGTGGCCGGGCTGCTCAGATCCACCGACATGCTGACGATTGTTTTCGGTGGGTTCGAGTTGTCGCTGCGAGCAGCGATCGGCAACGCCAGCGCAAACGCTGCAAGGACTGCGAACACAAAACTCATTCGACGGTGTGACATTTGCTCTTCCTCCTTGACGTCAATCGCCCCGTGCATTTCGTTAGACGCGACGCCCTCGGCGCCGAGAGCAAATTCGGAGAAAGTTCGCGAAAAAATATTTGCGCGCATGCAAAAACAAAATGTGCATCAGGAGCGAACACTGTTCGTTCGCATGCGAACATTACCCGCTCTCTCGACCGGCGCAAAATCTCCCCGCATCCGAATTTTCGGAGACATCGTGGTGCGCGTATTTCTGCACCGGCGCACACGGCTCCGCCGGCGCGGCGCGCGTCCGCTATGATTTCAAGTACGGGCCGAGGCGCGCTTTTGTTCCGCGGAATTTCAGCCGCAGCCGCGCCACATGCCACGCGTGCGTCCGGGCGCTGCGTTTCCAAAAGCAGTGGCGCGGTGGCGACCGCGCGTTGACACCCTGCACACGCTAATCAATAATCGCTGGACATGATTGGTTCGCTCCGCGGCAAGCTGATTGAGAAGAGCCCGAATCAAGTGCTGCTCGACGTGGGCGGCGTGGGCTACCAGGTGCAGATCCCGCTCTCGACATTTGCGAGTCTCGGCGCGCTGCACGGCGAAGCGACGCTGCTGGTCCACACGCACGTGCGCGAAGACCAGCTCATGCTGTACGGTTTCGTCACCTCGCGTGAGAAGCGCTGCTTCGAGCTGCTGATTTCCGCTTCCGGCGTGGGTCCGTCGCTGGCGCTGAAAATTCTCTCCGGCATGAGTCTCGAGGAACTGGTCCCGGCGATCCGCAAAGGCGATCTCGCGCAACTCGTGCGCATTCCCGGCGTGGGACGGAAGACGGCGGAGCGCATGGTCGTCGAATTGCGCGACAAGCTCGCGGCAGTGGATGTGGCCGAAGCCGGAAAGCCTGCCACGCGCTCGCAGCTCGAGGCCGACGTGGCTTCGGCGCTTGTCAATCTGGGCTACGATGCGCGCGCGGTCGAGAACACCATCGAAAAAGCCCGCGCCACGGGTGGCGCTGATTTCGAAAGTTTACTGCGGACGTCGCTGCAGATTCTGGGCACCGGCGCGATGCAGAAGTCGGCACGCGCGGGCCGTGAAGAATAAGCCGGGCGCGCGATCCATTGCTCAGACCCACTGGCGCGTCGGCTTGGCTTATGTAGCGGCCGCCTTTAGGCGGGCGCATTTGCTTTTGTTTTGAAGTATCGGGTTGGGGGAGCGGATGGTTGAGTTCGTTTGGGAGTTCATTGCGCGCGCGGACAAGGTGAAAGAATTTGAGCGCCACTACGCGAGCGCCGGCCCGTGGGCTGATCTCTTCCGCAAGAACGCGGGCTATCACAGCACGCGGCTCCTGCGCGACGCGGAAACCGAGCGCCGCTATTTGACGATAGACCGCTGGGACAGCCTGGCCTCCTACCGCGCCATGCGCGAGCGTTTTGCGCGGGAGCATGAGGAATTGGATCGCGCCTGCGAGCAGTTCACCGAGAGCGAGCGCCGCATCGGCATGTTCGAAGAGAAATAGGTTCCCCGCATGGGGAGGCAAACGGCATGCAAGAGGGGCAAGCAGCGGGCAAAATGAGAGACCGGGTCATCTCCGGAAAAGCGCTCGACGAAGACGCGCGCATTGAAGCCAGCGTTCGCCCGAAGAAGATCGAGGACTTCATCGGGCAATCGCGCGTGAAGGAAAACCTGAAAATTGCCGTGGATGCCGCGCGTGCACGCGGCGAAGCACTTGACCACGTGCTGCTTTACGGCCCGCCGGGCCTGGGCAAGACCACGCTCGCGCAAATTCTCGCCAACGAGATGGGTTCGGCGATCAAGATCAGCTCCGGGCCGATGCTCGAAAAGAAAGGCGACCTGACGGCAGTGCTCACGTCGCTCGACCCGCGGGATTTTTTCTTCCTCGACGAAATCCATCGCATGCAGGCGGCGCTCGAAGAAATTCTGTATCCCGCGATGGAGGATTTTCGCGTGGACTTGATCATCGGCCAGGGCCCGGGCGCGCGCGTCCATCCGTATCAACTGAATCGCTTCACGCTCATCGGCGCCACCACGCGCGCGGGGCTGATCATGGCGCCACTGCGCTCGCGCTTCGGCATCGTGCATCGCCTGGAATTTTATTCGCCGGAAGATTTGCTGCAGATTGTCGAGCGCTCCGCAAGAATTCTCGGCATCAAGATGGACGAGCCCGGCGCCGCGGAGATCGCCCGCCGCAGCCGCGGGACGCCGCGCGTGGCCAATCGCCTGCTGCGCCGCGTCCGCGATTATGCCGAGGTGCGCGCCAAGGGACACATCACCACGCAGGTGGCGCAAGACGCGCTGAAAATGCTCGGCGTGGACGAGCATGGCCTCGACGAAGTGGACCGCAACCTGCTCCTCACCATCATCCAGAAATATTCCGGCGGCCCGGTCGGCTTGAACACCATCGCCGCTTCGCTCAGTGAGGAAGAAGACGCCATCGAGGAAATCTACGAGCCCTACCTGATGCAGCTCGGCCTGCTCGACCGCACCCAGCGCGGCCGCGTCGCCACCGCACTGGCCTACAAGCATTTCGGCTTGCCTTTCGATGGGACGCAGGCCAAAGACGAGCCCCGCCGCCAGCCCGGCCTGTTCTCGTAGCGCCGGCTTGTCCTGAGGGCAGCCGAAGGGCATCTTGCCGGCTCTTTGCTCTTGCCGTTGTCACACCCCACCCGGCGGATGAAATTTCCACATCCCCGAAAATCATGCCCACTGGTAAGCGAACAAAAATACCCACGGCAACATGCCTCTCGTGTTAGAAAGAGTTCCTAGGTCTCACCCAAACGACTGCCGCTGGAGAGGAAATGCGCCGGCCAAAA
>JBGPZR010000101.1:0-7108 GCA_041493845.1 Terriglobia bacterium
ACGTTGGAGGTCTGTGCTCGCTTCCACCCGAATTCCTTTTCGAGCGGAGCTACGAACACGCTCCAGGCGTAAAGGGAACCGAGCGCAAGATTCATACTCATTCCACCTACAACCCGCCACCACCGACTGATCGATACTTCGTTTGTCCCCGCTTGTGCACCAGCCACCATGATCTTACCCTCCTCCAGTGTGGAGCTCTGCGTGAGGCATCAATCTGTTCCTTCTCTCAGTCTGGAATTATTCCTTCCGAGGTACGCGATTTCCAGCGGAGCCTCCTGACAACAGGAAGCCCCGCCGGAGCCGCAGTTATAGTTCGGATTGGTTAAAACGTAAAGACCGTTCCGAACTCGTTGCGCCAGTTGTGCGCCTGGGTCACAGCCCGCCCCTCAAACAGTTTTGAGTCGGCAGTCGCGGCCCTTGTAGCGATGTAGCTCACCTCATTCACGAACGTGACCCACTTGTTCATCCTGTAGGTGAGTGAAGTGTTACCGTAGTCGGTCCGGGCAAGGCCGTTGCCACCAGTCTTGCGGGAATCGCGCGCAATCGTACGATCCGTCCCGTACATGACATGGAGGATCCAGCCGGTGTTGTGGCCCTCGGGATCGGCGTGAAAGATACGCGAGAGTGGGAAGCTCAGCTCCCCGAATCCACCCTGGCCCCGAACCGGATTCAGGCTCGAAGCCGAGATGGGGCCGTCGCAATCGAAGCCATCGATATTGTTCCCATTAATGCAACCGAATGGAATCGTCCGCCCTGCGAAAGTGATGGCGCTGCTTGCGCCGGGAATGCCGAGCGCCCCATTCAGGCTGGTGTAAACGTCGTTGAGCTGGCCAGCGAAGAAGAACCGCAGGTCGTCGCCACTGTAGTATTTTCCGGCGAAGGTGACCCATGGGGTCGGGAGCTGCAATTCCGCTGACCAGGCATTCTGTGGGTTGCTGAGTTGAAGGCCCGTCGGGAAAGCTTCTCGAATCGAGCAGTCGACCCCCGAAGCACAATTCGTCGCCCCGAAAATCGGCGTGTTCGAGAGGCTGGCGGCCAGAATGGTTTCCGTCATGGTTGCGTGGTGTCCGCTGAAGATGATCTGCGCGGGCGCCACGGCCTTCCAGCTACTGTTCAACGGGAACTGGAAGACAACCCGACCCTCGACGCCGGGCCGGTTGCTTTCGGAACCGATGCGGTCACCAAATCGTGCCCGCTGCTCGTCCGTGAGCGTTGAGCTGCCGCCGACAGGGAGGACGATGGCAAACTCCGGCTCAAACTTGAAGCTGCCATGCCCGAACTGGACGCCAACTTTGAATTGAGGGAGGCGCTCGTAGAAGCCGCCCATGGCGACGGCCAGGCCGGTCGTTTCGTACAGGCTTGGTAGAGTGGATGATCCCAGGAGAGTCCAATCCTGGCCGATCTCCGCGAACACAGGAGTTTCACCGAACTTCGTGTCGAGGCGCACATAGGCCAGCCGGAGTCCAAACTGGCTGGACCGGACCGCGCTGATGTTCCGGTTGTTCACATTCGTGTAATCACCTTCGAAGTCGCCTTCGACCTTGCCGGTGACCACAACGTCGGAGTGTTTCGGAACCCACTCGAACTGACTGCCGATGCGGAAGCTGCGAGCCTTGATGTGGAACTGACCATCCGAGGTTGGCCCGGTGTCGCCTCCGATGAGCATGGGGAGCGGCCAGTCCTGGCTGCCGAATGTGGGACCTCCACTCGACGCGGTTTCCTCAACTGCGCTGGCCTTGAAGAACCCGTAGAGTTTCATACTCGCGCCGCTGCCGAGCTTGATATCCGGGATCAAGCCACCCTGCTTCGGGATGTCAATTGGCAGAACGCGAACGGGACTCACCGCCGGAATCACGGCCGGTCCCTCCGTTGGCACAGGTTCGGCATAACCGACTCCTCCAATGCCACCTGCCACGGAAGGATACCGGGTTGGCACACGAACGACCGCATTCATCAGGTTCCCGCCGACAGCACCATTGTTGCTGGCTGGAACAACGGATGCGGCCACCGTGCGGCTGTAATCTTCTGGACTGATCAAACCCTTTTGCACAAGTAAGCGTCCCAGCCGTTCATTCATCTCGTCAGCAGTTCCTGCCTGACCAACCTGCGCCGCTTCATCCGCGGTCAAGATTCCTTTGGATTGAAGCAGTTGAATGAGCGGTGGCGTTGCCTGGTGATCCGCCTGTTGCTGAGCAAAGGCGGGAGACACCAGCCCTGCAGCTACAACTATCGCCACCAAAAAGTAACTGACTTTCTTCATGGACCTAAACCTCCGAGGAAGAATTTTTCAACTGGCCCGCACTCACGATGATAATCACGAGAGAACCCCCCGGTTCCGTGAGCGAAATTGGTGACTAGATACTAGCGTCGCGCTCCAATGTCAAGTAATTCCTGAGGTGTGAATAAGTTGGGGCGAGGATAGGGACCACCCGCAAGGGGGTACTCCTAGGATTTCCACAGCCTTCCTATATGAGCGGCCTGCTTTCCCCTGTAGCTCGATTCACCGAAGAAGAGTTGGCCGATTGTGCAGGAAGGTATCGAGGGTAGAAGCGTCCTGGAGCCGCGCCGGAAATACGAGATCGCGCCGCAACTGCCGGATCGACGGTAATGATAACGTGGAACGCAGAGCGAACATCCCGAGCCTAGTCGAGGGGAACCTCGACCAAAGCTAGCTTCTTCTTGCGACTCCAGCGTTTGATCTGGTTTTCACGCTGACGCGTGGACGAAAGTGTCGGATGTTCCTCGGACCACACCAAACGCACGGGCCGCCGCACAGGATCATCGCTGACCCCAATGTACAACGAGCTGTCCGAACAGAGCAGCATGTAAGAGCAGAACATGCGAGGAACTATGAACTGTGCCCCTCGGCTCGCCCCGACGCAAAACGTCGGGGACTCGCTCGGGACTCCATATCCTTCGTCGGATATGGTGGAGGCGGGGGGAGTTGAACCCCCGTCCGAGAAGCCTTGCTACCCGAAGCCTACATGCTTATCCCGTTCCGATTGTTTCGCCGCCAGCGCTCAGAGCGGGCAAGACGCGCTCGCGACTAGTCCGATGATCTCGCCCGCGCGTTACGGACCGAAACGCGCCGGCCAGCCTGCTGTGTGACGCCTCATCCCAAACGCGCAGACAACGCTTGGGGAGACGCGCTACCTAATTTTGTTTAGGCAGCGAGAGCCAACTGCGTATTGGCAGTTGTAATGTTCCACCCGATTGCGGGCAGGTGGCGCCCGGCATGCCTTCGGGACGCGACAGCCTCCGTCGAAACCGTTTCGCCCCCGTTGGTCTATATATAGAATACCACCTCACGCAAACCCCGGCCAATCCGGCGCAGCGCGCGGGCGGTTTTCGCGTGCCCTACACATCAGGAACGCGCGCGCGGAATGTCAGTTGACACTCCTCACAACGGTTTTCATAATCCCAAAGAGGCAAGCATTCCATTGAAAGAGCGCCAAAAGTCGCTCGAACGAGCGCTGGAAGAAGCGGTTTCGCGCGCCCTGCGCGACAATCTTGCTCCGCTCCAGCGCACCGCTGACGAGCTCCACCAGGCTTATGCGGATCTCGTCGCCGCCTGTTCCTCCAGCCGGCCGAGTAATGCTCTGCCGGCCATGCTCCGCGCCCAGACGGCTGCTTCCGCGCTTGCAGCGGGACTCTCCGTGCTCTCGAATTTCGTTGCCGTCGCGCTGAACTCGCGCGAGCACCGCGCCGCGGATGATGGCGGCGGCGCGTCCACCGCCGTGGAAGAGGCCGAACCGGAGCCAGAATCCGAGTGGGCGGAAGAGGCGACGACCCCCGCGCAAGCCGCATCAAAGGAAGAAGCCGCAGAGATTGCGGGCGCAGCAGCCGCAGAGGCGCCAAGCCAGGCGTTCGATCTCGCCAGCCTCCCGCCGGAAATTCAAGATCTGCATCGCCGCGCGAATCGCGTAGCCAAAGTGGCCATGCAGGACATCAAACTACTGCGGCCCAAAGACGTGAAACTGGCCCGCGAGCACAGAGACATCTGTCAACGGTTGCGCAGTGATATTGACAAAGCACGCAAAGAATACGACCGTCGTTTCCGCGCGATTTCGGATCATCCTGTGGACTACTTCCATCACTGGATGCTGGAAATACTCGCCGATGGCGACAGCGAAGCCCTCGGAGAGTATCCCTATCCCTCGCCCGTCCTACGGCGCTAAACATAGCGCGATGAAAATCACCGGCCGCCTCGTGTGCTCCGCCGGAGTGTTCCTGTTTTTTTGCGCGGGCGCATTCGCGGCGCCGCCCCCCCATGCCAAGCCGCGCGCCGTTCCCGCTGCGAGTGCCGCGCCCTCAGAAAAAGATCTCGAACAATACTCGCGTGCGCTCAAGAAGAAAAATTCCGCTCCGGCCTACGCCAAGCTCAGCGCGCTCGCCACCCGCAAGTCCTCAGGTGTGCTCGGAATGCGCGCGGCGCTCGCGCTCGGCTATTTTGATTACAACAAGGCCAACTACGCGCAAGCGGCCAAATGGCTCGACCGCGCGCTGGCCGATCCGCTTCTCCGCGATTCTTCGCTCTACTGGAGCGCCGAAACCAACATCGCGCTGGGCCGCAATGCCGACGCGCTCGCACAGCTCAAGCAGCTTCGCAAGGATTTCCCGGATTCCGTAATCACCGAGCAGGTGCTCCAATCGCTCGGCACTGCGGCCCTGGCTTTGAATCAACCGGCCGAGGCCATCGCCGCGCTCGATGCGTATTCCGCCACCGCCGACAGGCCGGCGCTCCTCTTTTTGCGCGCCGAATCCCGCGAACTAGCCGGACAAAAATTGCAGGCGGCCGCGGATTACCAGGCAGTTTATCTGCGCTTCGCCCTGAGCGATCAGTCGCGCGAAGCAGGCATGAAGCTCAACTATCTTCGCAACTCACTGGGCGAACAGCTTCTGCCGATCCCACTCGACCAGCGAGTGGCACATGCGGCCACGCTTTTCGGCGCCAAACAATGGAGTGAAGCCCGGGCTGAGTACGCCCAGCTCCTCCCGCGGCTTTCCGGCGCCGAGCGTGAACGCGCGGCGCTGCGGATTCTTGAATGTGGCGTGGCTCTCGGTGCCGGCCCATCGGCGATCAGCGCGCTGAAAGTGGACGATCCCGACGTGGACGCCGAGCGCCTGTATTCGCTCGCGAATCACTATCGCCTGCCGCCGCAAGAGACTCCCATGATCGCGGCTGTGGAAGCCGCGGCGGCGCGCGCGCCCAGAAGCCACTGGGCCGAAGCCGCGCTCTTTCTAGCCGGAAATTATTTCTGGGTACAGCTCGATCGGGATCGCGCCGTGGGCTACTACAAGCACGTCGCGGAAAATTTTCCCGCAGCCCCTGACGCCACGGCCGCGCAATGGCGCGTTGCCTGGGCCGCGGTCCTCAAGCGCCAGCCCGAAGCCGCAGAGTTGCTGGCCGATCACCTGCGCCGTTTCCCCGGCTCGCAATTCACTCCCGATGCGGTGTACTGGCTCGGGCGTCTGGCCGAAGAAACCGGCAATGGTGCCCTCGCCCGCAGCTACTACGGGAAATTGCAGCAGCGCTATCCGCAGAATTATTTCCAGGGTCTTGCTTTGGCGCGGCTCCAGGCGATCGGCTCGGGCGCCGTTGCGGAGGCAGACGTGCTGGCGATGATTCCGCCCGTGCCGCCCGCACAGCGGCTCGGCGATACGATTCCCGCCGCGGCTGCCGGGCGCCAGGCGCGCGCCGATGCATTGCGTTCGATCGCCTTCGACGCTTCCGCCGAACTCGAATTGCGCGCAGGCTACGCGACAACCGGTGAACCGCGCCTGCTGCTCGAAGCAGCGCAAGTAGCCGTCAACGCGGGCCACTGTGGCGCGGCATTCGCGACGGTCCGCCAGATTTACCCGCAGCTCGAATCGCGCCCTTTCGCGAATGTTCCGCGCGAGGCGTGGCAGGCCGCGTATCCCCTCCCGTTCGAGGGTTCAATCCGCCAGTGGTCGGCCCGCACGGGCGTTGACCCCATGCTCACGGCCGGCCTGATCCGCCAGGAATCTGCGTTTGAGCCCGAGGCGCGTTCCCCCGCCAACGCCATGGGACTGATGCAACTTCTTCCGAAGACGGCGCGGCTGGTGGCCCAGCAGGCTAAAGTGCGCTATGCGCGCGCGCAGCTTTTTGACCCGGACTATAACGTCCGGCTCGGCACGGTTTATTTCGCGGGCTTGCGCAGAACAATGGGCGGTGTGGAATCCGCGCTGGCCGCGTACAATGCCGGAGAAGACCGCGTGGCGCAGTGGAACGCCGGCCAGGCGTATCGCGAAATTGCGGAGTTCGTGGATTCGATTCCGTTCACCGAGACTCGCGAATACGTGGAAATCGTCTCGCGCAACGCGGAAATTTATCGCAAGATTTACGGGGTGCCAGATGAATCCCGCAAGCCCACACCGCGCCGCGGCCGCGAGCGCCAGAATTTCCGCTAAGGCCGGCCAATTCACCGAGTCGGTGATCCGCGAGATGACGCGGCTGGCGCTGCAGTACAACGCCATCAACCTTTCGCAGGGATTCCCCGATTTCCCCGCTCCGGCAGAAATTAAGCGCGCCGCCCAGGAAGCCATTGCGGCGGACATCAATCAATACGCCATCACCTGGGGCGCGAAATCATTGCGCAACGCCATCGCCGAAAAATTTCAACGCTGGCAGGGAATCACCATTGATCCCGAGTGCGAAATTACCGTCTGCTGCGGCTCAACCGAAGCGATGATGTCTTCGATGATGGCCATCATCAATCCCGGCGACGAAGTCGTCGTCTTCGAGCCCTTCTATGAAAACTACGGCCCCGACGCGATTCTCTCCGGCGCCACGCCGCGCTTCGTGAAGCTTCATCCACCCGACTGGCGGTTTGATCCTGCTGAGCTCGCTGCCGCATTCGGTCCCGCGACGAAAACCATCATTTTGAACACGCCGAATAATCCGACAGGAAAAGTTTTTGAGCGCGCCGAACTCGAATCCATCCGCGACCTCTGCGTGCGCTGGAATGCCTACGCCATCACCGATGAAATCTACGAGCACATGCTCTACGACGGCGCGCAGCACATCTCCATGGCCACGCTCGACGGCATGCGCGAGCGCACCATCACCATCAACGCGCTCTCGAAG
>JBGPZR010000354.1:0-3071 GCA_041493845.1 Terriglobia bacterium
AAGGTGAGTCTGCATCATTCCGGCTAGGCCCGGCGCCAGCGCATCGAATCCACCGAGCGCACGGTCAAAAATATGAACAGAAACATAAAGCTCGCGTAATAGATCAGACCAGAAGTATCCACCACGCCTCTCGTGAAATCGTCGTAGTGGCGGACAACCGAAAGATACGAAAAGATCGCGCCCAGCCCGCTCTCCGCGTTGCGTCCCAGGTCGAGCACCCAGATGATTAGAAAAGCGGCGAAGGTCAGCACCGCGGCGATCAGTTGGTTCTCTGTGAGCGAAGAAATAAACGAGCCGAGCGATAGCAGTGCTCCGCCCAACAGCAGCACCCCCGCATAGCCCGCCACCATCATCCGCCAGGGCGGCGTAGGCTCGCTGCGCAGGAACATGTAAATCAGGTAGCTCGCAGTAGGCAGGAGCATGAGGGCGTAGAGCGTGAGCGAGGCCAGGAATTTTCCGAGGACGATTTGAAGCTCCGTCACCGGTGAAGTCATCAGCAATTCCATCGTGCCGCGTTTGCGCTCTTCCGCATAAACGCCCATGGTGAGGATGGGGGTGAAGAAAAGAACCAGCGTGGAGATCACGCCGAAGAACTGGCGCATCACCAGGCCGGGCACGTCCATTCCCGGTGGCATGCCATATCGCATGCCCTGCATTTCCGCCTCAAACGACTTCTGGATAAAGTAGGTCAGGAAGACATTGAAGAAAAATGCGCTCAAGATCAGGAACAGGCCGATAAATATGTATGCGATCGGAGATGCGAAGTAGTGGCCCAGTTCCTTGCGATAGACAGCATAGAGGCTCTGCATCTTCTCTCTCGCTCCTTCAGTTTGACGGCTCGGAATGGGCAGCGTCGTCGGTTGTCAGCTGGAGGAAAATATCCTCGAGGCTCAAGCTGACGCCACGGAGCTCGTACAGCGGCCAGCCTCTTTCAGCAATTCTTGCCGCAATCGCGCTCCGAATATCTTTTCCCTGGGCAGTTTCCACGGTGGCGCGCAGGTGACCGTCTGTTCGCGCCGGCTCCACTTGCACGCGGCTGGCCCCCGGAATCTGCGCCAGCAAATCCTGCAGCGGCTTTTCCGGCGCCTGCACTTCCACGCGGACTTTCTGGCCGCCCTTGAGCTGCGAGGTCAAATTTTGAGGCGTATCTACCGCCGCGATTTTTCCTTTGTTGATGATCACCACGCGGTCGCAGGTCATGCTCACTTCCGGCAGGATGTGCGTCGAGAGAATGATGGTGTGGCTGCCGGCCAGCCCCTTGATCAAATTGCGCACCTCGATGATCTGCTTCGGGTCGAGGCCCACGGTTGGCTCATCGAGGATGATCACTTCCGGATCATGCACCAGCGCTTGCGCCAGGCCGACGCGCTGCTTGTAGCCGCGTGAGAGCCGCTTGATCAGTTCGGTGCGCTTGTCCACTATATTTGTTTTCTTTAGCGCGTCAGCAATGCAGTCCGCGCGTTTCTCAGCCGGCACATTCTTGATTCGCGCCACGAAATCCAGATACGCCTCGACCGTCATATCGGGGTACAGCGGAGGATTTTCCGGAAGATAACCGATCCGGCGGCGCACTTCGAGGGAGTCCTTGAACACGTCGAAGCCACACACACGCGCTGTCCCGGACGTGGCAGGCATGTAGCCCGTCAAGATCCGCATCGTGGTGGTCTTCCCCGCGCCATTCGGCCCCAGAAAACCCAGAATCTCTCCCTTGTTCACCGTGAACGACACATGGTCCACAGCCGTCACCGACCCGTACGTCTTTGACAGATCCTGAACTTCGATCAATGCACTCCTCCAAATAAATGGGGACCAGCGGGACTGCCGGACTCCACCGAGCGAACCTTTATACTAAAAATCCAACGAAAATGAAAACGGCAGGTCCGCGCGGCGGGCGCATCTCAAAGCAAAAAAATATGATGCGGGAAATATCTGCGGGCGTTGCTCAGCGGTTTCCCGCGCCGGCATTGACACCCGCCCGCATCCAGCATAACTTCTGCCGCCAACAAGCCAATGCCGGATAACTCGCACCGCCGCGGAATTTTGATCGCCATTCTGGCGGTGGTTTTTGCCATCGCAACGCTGACGATGCTGCCGCATGGCCGCGGAGCCGGGATCATGCCCGTGGCGCTCGAGAGCCTGCGATGGGTCGCCATCCTGCTGCTCGCTGCCTACGCGACGGCGCGGCGCTCGTTGACCGCCTGGATTTTTGTCGGCATGGCCGCCGGCGCCGAGCTGGGCTATGACGCGCCCGCCACCGCAATGCACTTCCAGGTTCTCGGCTCGATTTTTCTCCGCCTGATCAAAGTCATCATCGCCCCGTTGCTGTTCGGAACGCTTGTTGTGGGGATTGCCGGCCACGCGGATCTGAAAAAAGTTGGCCGCATGGGAATTAAGGCCATCGTCTATTTCGAGATTGTCTCCACCATCGCCATCCTGATCGGCCTTGCGGCCATCAACGTGAGCCGCGCGGGCGTGGGAATTCAATTGCCCGTTGTCGCAGAAGAACTCAAGAACGTGGTTCCTCACTCCGCGAGCGAACTCATCCTGAATGTGTTCCCCGAAAACATAGCCAAAGCCGTGGCAGAAGGCCAGGTGCTCCAGGTGGTTGTCTTCAGCCTGCTGTTCGGCATGGCCCTGGCGATGGTGCCTGAAGCGAAAAGGCGCCCGATGCTCGCACTGGCTGAAAGCTTGTCGGAAACGATGTTCAAATTCACCAATCTTGTGATGCTGGCGGCGCCGGTCGGCGTCTTCGGCGCGATTGCTTATGCCACCGGGCACATGGGGCTGGGCATTTTCCTGCCGCTGCTGAAGTTGCTGGCGACCATGTACGTGGCGCTGATCATTTTCGTTTGCGGCATCCTGCTCCCTGTTGCTCTGCTGGCGAAAATTCCCGTGGCGCGATTCGCAAAGGCCGTGGCTGAGCCGGTTGCAATTGCTTTCGCCACGGCAAGTTCCGAAGCAGCCCTGCCGCGCGCGATGGAGAATATGGAAGCGCTGGGCGTCCCGCGCCCCACCGTCGCATTCGTTCTGCCAACCGGTTATAGCTTCAATCTCGACGGCTCCAGCCTCTA
>JBGPZR010000093.1:0-7451 GCA_041493845.1 Terriglobia bacterium
GAGCTGTCCATCTGCGTGACGCCGGCGAGATTCACGAGGACATCGCAAGGGGCGATTTCGGCGAGCTTGCGCAATTCGGCGCTGAGCGCATCGTTGCTGACGCCGATGATGACGCGGCCCACCAGATCGAGGACGATTACATTCCCGGATTTCCGCGTTGCGATTTGCAAGCCCATGTTCGCCTCCACTGCCGGTTGCCGTACTGCGATGCCGCGCTGCGATCATCCCGGGCGTGCCGGGTGAATACCAAGTGGGCGCATTATAACTCCGTCGCCGCGCCAACACGCAAGTGATCCCGAAGCAGGGAGTCGCAGCGCAGGAAAAGACGGGAGGCGAAAGCCTGGCGGCATCCACCTCCCGGGGTGGGTGGGGTTGCTGCCGAACCGTTCTTCGGGCCTTGCGAGTTCCACAGCCTACGGTCCAGCGATCCGGCACAAGTGCCGGAGTCCACGAATGTGGCTCCCAATAGCACACGCGCAGAAACAGTGTCAACTCGAATCGTGCGCCCTACTTGTGGGCGACGAGGTGATGCTGGTCAAGTGTTTCGCGGACTTTGCGCGCCAGGTCGCGCGGAGAATAAGGCTTTTGGAGCATTGGCAGTCCCTGCTGCCGGGCCTGCCGGAGCAATTCGATATCGGCGCTGTAACCGGTGGCGAAGATGGCGGGCACGTCGGGTCTTGTTTCACAGATGCGAGCGTAAGCCTGCGGCCCACCGAGTTTTGGAAGCACCACATCCAGTAGCAAGAGATCAATATGGTTGCGGGGATCCAGGAATTCACGGACGGCTTCTTCGCCGTCCGCGGTGAGAATGACGCGATAGCCAAGATTCGCGAGCGTCTCGCGCGCAATTTCGCGCAGACCCTCGTGGTCTTCGGCGACGAGAATCGTTTCGGTGCCTCCGCGAACGGGGCGGATGTCGGGTGCGCGTTCCGGACTCTTCACGGCCTCCAAGCTGACGGGGAGATAGATGCGAAAGGTGCTGCCCACTCCCAGTTCGCTGTACACATGGACGAACCCGCCGTGTTGTCTGACGATGCCGTAAACCATGGCGAGCCCGAGGCCGGTGCCTTTGCCTAGTTCCTTGGTGGTGAAGAAGGGCTCGAAGATACGGTCCAGGGTCGCGGCATCCATGCCGGTGCCGGTGTCGGTGACGGAGAGCATGGAATAGCGACCGGGGCGAGCGAAAGGCTGGAAGGCGCAATATTCCTCATCGAACACGGCATTGCTTGTCTCAATCTGCAGCGAGCCGCCCTGGGGCATGGCATCGCGCGCATTGATGCACAGGTTCATGAGAATCTGCTCGATCTGAGTGGGGTCGGCGGAGACCAGGGCGAGGTCGGGAGCGAGGGTTGATTTGACCTCGATATCGCTGCCGATTACTTTTTCGAGCAGGCTGAGAGTTTCCGTGACGGTCTGATTCAAATCAATATTGCGCGGCTCGAGAATTTGGCGGCGGGCGAAGGCCAGCAACTGGCGAGTGAGAGCCGCGGCGCGATCGGCCTGCTGGCGCATTTTTTCAAAATGACGATGCGGGCGTGAAGTGGGTTCCGTCTCCTCCATCCCGAGATCGGCCCAGCCGATGATGGCGCCAATCATATTGTTGAAATCGTGCGCGATGCCGCCGGCCAATTGGCCGATGGCTTCAAATTTCTGTGCCTGGACCAATTGTTTTTCGAGCGCGATCTTTTCCGTGACGTCCTCGACGATCACCTCGATGCACTCGATCATGCGTTCCGGGTTGGTCGTGCGCCGGCCGTTCAAGTGCACATGAATGATTTTTCCGTCCTTGCGCTTCCATTCGGCCATGGCATTCACGCGCCCGAACTTCATGTACTCCGCAAGCAAGCGGAGTCTGAGCGCAGGATCCCGATACAGGATATCCGAAGAACCGAGCGCAAGGAGTTCGTCGGTGGAATCGAAGCCGAGCATGCGTGCGAGTGCGGGATTTACAGAGAGAAGCTCGCCGTCCGTTGTCACCCAGTAGATTCCGTACGTTGCGTTGTTGACAAGCCCCCGGTAGCGCGCTTCGCTTTCCCGCAAAGCCTGCTCCGCGCGTTTGCGGTCGGTGATGTCCACGATGCTGCCGCGCACAAGCTGCCGTCCCGGCGACGGCAGGCGCACCACATGAACTTCGCAGTCGATGTCCTCTCCTTTTGAATTGCGATGGACCCACTCAAAACTAGGAGCTCCGCCTGCAAGGGCTCTTTCGACGCGTTCGCGCGCGGCGACCTCTGATGTGCGGCCACTCGGCTGCAGTGGCGGACTAAGCTCCGCGGGGCCATGGCAAAGGAGCTCTTCACGGCTGAGTTGAAACAGCCGCAAAGCATTCTCGTTGCCATCTACGAACTTTCCCTTCTCAACGTCCAGGACAACAATTGCTTCTGGCGCATTTTCGACCAGGATGCGATAGCGTTCCTCACTCTCCCGGAGCGCTGCGACGGCACGCGCCTCGGCTTCGCGCGATAACTTCGCATCCAGAGCCTGGCGCACGGCCATGGGCAGCCGGGCGAGTTGCGCTTTCAAGACGTAATCGGTGACGCCTTGCTTGATGCATTCGACGGCCAGTTCTTCACCCAATGTGCCGGTGACCAGGACAAATGGGATATCAAGGCCACGCTCTTTGATGAGGGCAAGCGCATCCATGCCCGTCCAGCCAGGTAGGCGGTAATCCGCAAGAATGATGTCGAACGCTTTCTCGCACAATTTCCTGGCAAATTCCTCTCGGGTGGCAACTGTCTCGACATTGAAATCAATCTTGGACTTTTCGAGTTCCCGAAGGGCAATCTCGACGTCATCCTGCTCATGCTCGACAAACAAGAGACGCAGCGGTTTCGCAGCGACGGCTGTCTCGATTGGATCGATCGGGGCCATGAATTCGGGTGCTCCTAGGACTTCGCGAAGGCGGCACCAGGCGGCTTGATATTGACGAGCAGCCAATACATGCCGAGCTGCCTGACAACATCCTGGAAATCGGTGAAGTTCACAGGTTTTTGGATGTAGCTGTTGACGCCGAGGTAGTAGCTTTCCGCCACGTCGCGCTCCTCCTTGGAAGCCGTCAGTAGGATCACCGGAATGGGTTTCGTGCGGGGATCGTTTTTCACCTGCCGCAATACCTGCATTCCATCAACTTTGGGGAGCTTCAGATCAAGCAGCACAAGACGTGGCGGAGAGGTAAAGGTGCGATCCGAATATGGGCCGCGGCAAAAGAGAAAGTCGAGAGCTTTTTCTCCATCATCCACCCGCACGATTTTGTTGATGAGCTTGCTTTTCACCAAAGCATGCAGCGTCAATTCCGCGTCGGACTCATTGTCTTCCACCAGCAGAATTTCAATGGCCTCAGATTCGATCAAGTTTCACCTCGTTGGGTGTGTCCGAAACCGGTACCCCCGATCGTGGCCCGAGCGTGAAGAAGAAAGTGGCGCCCCGATCCGGCTGCGATTCGGCTCTGATTTCGCCCCCATGGCGGTGAATGATGCGCTGTGCCGTGGCCAGGCCGACACCCGTCCCCTCAAAGTCTTCCTGCCGATGAAGGCGCTGGAAGACTCCAAAGAGCTTATCGGCATACTTGAGGTCGAAGCCCACACCGTTGTCGCGGACGAACAGCGTGGTGGTGCCGTCGGATTCGCGTGTACCTACTTCAATTACAGCGAGTTGGCGGGTGCGCGTAAATTTGATGGCGTTGGAGAGGAGATTAGAAAAAACTAATCTCAAGAGGCCAGGGTCACAGTACATCTCCGGCAGGGGCTCGATGTGCCATTCGATTTCACGCTGCGCTGCCTCCGCAGGCAGGTCTGTCATGGCCTGGCGGACCACCTGGTCAAGTTTCGTTCGCTGCCGGGTGAACTGCTTGCGCCCGATTCGCGCGAGATTGAGGAGATCGTCCACCAGATGGCCCATGTGATTTGCGGCGGTGAGGATGCGGTCGAGGTAGCGAAGCCCATCGGGTGAAATGCCGGCAACATGCTCCTCTTTCAGGATTTGCGCGAAGCCATCTATATGCCGCAGCGGCGCGCGCAGGTCGTGGGAGACGGAATAGCTGAAGGATTCCAATTCTTTGTTGGCGGCGGCAAGTTCGGCGTTGGACCGCAACACCTCAGTTCGATTGCGCTCGAGCGCTTCCTCCGCTAGCCGGCGTTCCGTCACGTCGCGGATAGCGCTGGAGACGAGAATTCCTTCCTCTGTTTTGAGCGGGCTCAGGCTGATTTCGGCCGGGAATTCCGTGCCATCTTTGCGGCGGCCAAATAGTTCCACGCCCGCTCCCTTCGAGCGCGTGCGGGGTGCACCAAAAAAGTCAGCTCGTTGTCCGGGATGCATTGCGCGGAAGCGCTCCGGAACAAGGATTTCGACTGGCTGCCCCAGGATTTCCTGGCGGGGATAACCAAACAACTTTTCGGCCTGGGCGTTGGTGAGGACGATTTGGCCTTCCTTGTTCACAATGACCATGGCATCGGGGGCTGACTCCAAGAGGTCACGGAACATGGATTCGGCCCGCTTGCGTTCCGTGATGTCGCGGATGGCGCTGGAGATGAGGGTGCCCTCGCCGGTTTCAAGAGGGCTGAGGCTGATCTCGACGGGAAACTCAGTCCCGTCTTTGCGGCGGCCGTAGAGTTCGAGTCCGGCGCCCATGGCCCGAGTGCAAGGCTCCTGGCTGTATTGATTTCTGTGCCCGGCGTGCCCCGCCTGGAAACGATGCGGGACCAGGATTTCTACCTGCTGCCCGATTAATTCCTGGCGCGAATAACCGAACAGTTTTTCCGTCTGCGCGTTTACAAGTTGGATCCGGCCGGCGCGGTCGACGATGACAATGGCATCCGGGGCGGATTCAAGGAGGTTGCGGAATTTTTCTGCTTCCTTTTTTCGCTCGGTGATGTCGCGGTTGATTTCGAGAAACGAGAGCGGGTTGCCGCGCGCGTCCGTGCGGACGGACCAGCGGCTGGAGACGGTGAGGACAGCGCCGTCGCGGCGCCGATGAATGAGTTCGCCCTCCCAGTAGCCTCTTTCCAGGAGCTCTTTCTCAATCTCTGCCAGAGGCTGGGGAAATTCCGTTTGGAGCAGCGCATGAGTCATTTTGCCGCGCGCCTCCTCCTTCTGCCAACCGTACATTCGCTCGGCGCCACGGTTCCAATAAAGGATTTTACCTTCCAGGCTGCGGACGAGAATCGCGTCGTGAGTGAGTTCCAGAAGGTCGGCTTGCTCGCGGAAGTTGGCTTCACTGATGCGGAGGTCAAGTTCCAGTTCGCGGCGCTCGTGCACCTCCTTCTGCAGAGCCGCATTGGCATGAATCCATTGAGCGGGACTGGGAAGCTCGAGGGCTTTCGGCACAAGAGGGACGAGCAGAATCGCGGTGCCGACGGAAGCCGCGGCGGTGACCGCCTTGACCACGCCTGCGAGCCAGTAACTAGCGTGCCAGAGATTCCAAATCTCCATCAGGTGCGTGGCGCCGCAAGCAACGATGAAGATGCCAAACAATACGAAGATCCAACTGAAGGGCAAATCGCGCCGCTTGCGCACAAACCATATAAGGGTGAGGGGGATGGTGAAATAGGCCAGAGCGATGAGCGCGTCCGATATGACATGCAGCCACACCAAGCCGGGATTCCACAAATAGCAGTAGCCATGCGGCATGAAATCGCCCGAACCGAATAGTTGGCGAAGAAAATCCATGACCATCCTCCGGCAGCTACACCTGTAGCACAGCCGCCTTACCCGATTTATCGGCACTTACCGACAACGAGATAAGCGCCGCTCTCCCAAGAGAACGCACTGCAAAAACAGGAAGGGGGACAGTATTCGAGAGGTGATCAACAGGAAGGGGATTCTATTGTGCGCGTAAGCAAAGAAATGTCAACAAATCCGCGCGGGTCAATCGCGAAGGAGTCAATTGATAAGCTGCCCGCGCCGGCGATCAGTTCGCAGCGACCGGCTGCGGCGGATGGTCCGCGAAGTACTGGTTAATTCCGGTGGTGATCTGCTGCATTCCGGCATGCACGTTGCGGTTCATCGCTTCGACTACTGCCGCGACATTCTTGCCGTTGACCGGTTCATCGTGGGAATAATTGCCGATCCAAACGGTCGCACCCGCCTTGGGATCGAACAATTCGACCCGCATGGCAAAGCGTGCGACGAGTGCCGGTTGGTCCACTTCATAGAGTGCATCGAGACCGCTTCGCACCACAAAGTCGCCGCGTGCACTGCCGCCGAGGCGGGAGACGGAGCGGTACTGGCCGGAAGAACGAAGTGAAGTAATCAGCTGGTCCTGAACCATGTCGGCGGGAGTCTGCGCCCAGCGATGGTCGGAATAAGCACCGAGTTGGACAGGTCCGGAACCGTAAACGAGGCGATCATCCCGGTAGAGATGCGAAGTGGAGACACGCCCGACCAGGAGCGAGATCGGATAGACCGCGGAGGGCGTAGCGGTAGGGACGGCGCCGGCATCGAGGGCATAGTATTTCACGGGCCGAGCGCTGCCGCATCCGGCGGCTAATCCCGTGAGCAGAACGGCGACAGCGGCAAGTTTTATGGGACGCATCAACACTGCTCGCTCCTCCTGGCCCTACTGCGGCGGCGCCTGGCCGGGCTCGTGCGGCTTTGGCTCGGAGGCGCGAATCAAAGTATACGGACGGGTCTTGATGGTGTCGGTAAAAGATTTCATGTTCTCGGTAATGTGACGCATATTCTCGATGATCTCGTCGAGGTTCTCCGAGTTCGCAGTCAGGGTGCGATCGAGCTGGTCCGTGAGCGAGGCCGTCGAGGCCAGCGACTTGCGGAGGTCCTGGATCGCGGCGCGAAGATCGGGACGATTTTCGGTGATCATCGCGTCAATATGAGCGAGCGAGTCGCTTGCTTGCTTCATCGTCTTCTTGAGATCGTCGAGGAGCTTATCGAGCTTGGCGCTCGAAGATTTCAGATTGTCCACAGTCGAATGAATCGCCGGGCGGTTCTCCTCGAGCATGCCGCGGACGTTCGCGAGGCTGGCGGAGATGTTGGCGCGATTCTGCGCGTTCAAGAGTTCATTCACTCGGTCGAGTGTGTCTTTCAGCTCCACCACGCGGTCGTCCAGATCACGGAGCAGTTTTTTGGCCGTGGGACTCAAGTCCGCGATCATGGCTTTGAGATCTTCCAAGCTTGTGAATCCGCCGGCCTTCAGCGTGGAGCCTGGAGCGGCTTTAGCGGCCTGGAGAGTTCCGGGCTTGATCTCAAGGAAATTCTCGCCCAGGGCGCTGGTGCTGGCGATGCCGACAACGCTGTCCGTTTTCACGGGCACGTCGCGGTTTACGTGAAAATCAACTTCCATGCGGGTGGGATCGGCTGGATCGGGACGAACCTTTTCCACGCGTCCGATCGGGGGACTGCTCTCATAACGCACTTCGGTGCCGGGAGCGATTCCGCCGGCATTCTTGAAGTAAACGCGGTAATGAGTGCTCTCGCCGCCCGAAAGACCGTAGAGAAAA
>JBGPZR010000263.1:0-4052 GCA_041493845.1 Terriglobia bacterium
GTGTCCCACCTGCACCAGGTTGTCAATCTTTGTCCCGCGGCCGATGCGTGTCTCGCCGATCGTCGCGCGGTCAATCGCGCTGTGGGCCTGAATTTCGACGTCATCTTCGATCACCACAATTCCGGCCTGGCGAATCTTGTACCACCGGCCATCGGCCTGCTTTTCGAATCCAAATCCATCGCTTCCCACCACCACTCCATTCTGAAGAAGTACCCGATTTCCGATCCGGCAGCCTTCGCGCACGCATACATGTGAGTGTGCAAAGAAATCCTCGCCGATTTGAGTGTTGCGATAAATGGCCACGAAACTGTGCAGCACCGCATTCCGTCCGATATCGACGTTTTCATCCACAAAACAATGGGGGCCGATGTGTGCTCCCGCCCCAACCTTCGCCGATTGAGCCACCACGGCCGTCGGATGAATTCCTCCCGGAAAATGCGGCGCGGGATGAAATATCTCAATCGCGCGCGCGAAATCAAGCCGGGGATTCGCTGAGCGCAGCGCCGCCATGTGGCTCGGCGCGCTCTCTTTGCCCACGATGACGGCCGATGCAAGCGATTTCTCGAGTGCAACGCGGTATTTTCGATCCGTGAGAAAGGTCAGCTCGCCGGCTTTCGCCTCCTCGATTGTCGCAACTCCGGAAATTTCGAGATTCGCGTCGCCTTCAATCGAGCATCCCAGCCTTTCTGCAATCTGCCAAAGCTTCATGACCATGTCTCCTAGCTGCCGATCGTGCGGCCCAGCCAATGTACAACAATTCTCCCCGCGCGCACGATGGAGGTTATTCGCAAAGTAAAATGGAAGTGAGACGGATTGATTCCGGAAGGGAATTACTCGTTGAACAATTTTGGCTGCGCCGCAGCAATCGCACGCGCTCCGCTCGCATCGCGCGGCGTCCGCCGCGCCACGCCCACGACGCCCAGAACTTTCATCTCCTCGAGCGCTGTGCGGGGGATAAACAGGCGCAAGCTATTTCCGTGGAGATCCGGCGGCGTCAACTGCACCCCGGTGTCGAGCAAGTCGAGCAGGTCGTTCGAGACGATGCCCTCCATCACGTCATCGTCGCGGAACCGCAGCCGCACCCAGAGGCCATCCAATTTTGGCCGGCTGAGAAAAATCTTCCGCTCCGGCTCGAATGGCTCCAGGAACTCCCGCACGAAGTAAACGGACTTCACGTCTTGCAGCGCGATTGGTTTGTGCTCGCCCTCAGGGGTCAGCAGGTCGACCGTCTCGGTGCTTCCCAGGGTCGCGGCGTTCAGGTAGCCCCGGATGGCGGTGGCGTCCAAGAGGAGGACCACGACCTTCTTGTGTGTCGAGGCTGGCGTCCTACTTTTCACCGGCTGAAGGCCTTTTCGGGTAGGAGGTTGCTATGTTCCCGAGAGTTATGTTATCCTTACGCGATTTTTTGTCAACTTGTTGGTGCTTAAAGGGTTAGCATCGGAGCCTCAGCCGATTGACCGTCAAAGGGCAGATCCTAAAGTCGGCCTCCGCCATAGCCCTAGTCACCGTTATCAGCCGGATTTGCGGATACTTACGCGATCAACGGGTAGCCCTCCTCCTCGGGACCTCGCCCGCCGCCGATTCCTTCGTCCTCGCCCTTCGGATACCCAATCTGATTCGCCGCATGACAGGGGAAGGCTCCCTGGGCGCCTCCTTCATCCCGGTCTTTACCGGCTACCTGCGCGACAAGCCCAGGGAGCAAGCCTGGGCGTTTACCCGAAAGGCATTCTGGGACCTGGCCGTGCTGCTGGGCGTGCTGGCGCTTCTTGGCGTGGTTTTCTCCCGGCAAGTGATCAGCATCTATACCGTGTTCGCTGCGGACCGCTCGCGTTGGGAGCTCGCCGTATTTCTGAACCGCATCATTTTCCCTGCGGTGTTTTTCATCGGCCTGGCAGCGCTGGCGGCGGCGATCCTGCACTCCTTCCGCATTTTTGTGCTGCCTGCTTCGACTCCCATCTTTCTCAATCTGGTGTTCATCTTGTTTTCCTTCGGCGTTGTGTACCGGCCGATCATGCGGATGGCGCCGCCGGCCTATCGCAGCCCGGCCGTGGCGCTCGCGATCGGGTTCCTGCTCGGCAGTGTCGTCCAACTGGGCATGCACATCCCTGCGCTGGTTCGTCAAGGGATGCGATTTCGCTTCGCGCTTTCCGTCAGCGACCCGGGCGTCCGCAAAGTGGGCCGGCTTATGGGCCCGGCATTCTTCGGGATGAGCGTGTATCAAATCAATCAGTACGTGGACACGATTTTCTCGGCTTCGTCGCGCATGCCCTCCGGGAGCGTTGCGTCTCTCTACGTGGCCGATCGCATCATGCAACTCGTGCTGGGAACGTACGCCATCGCCTTGTCCACCGCTCTACTGCCGACCATGTCGCATCAGGTGGCCGAGGGCAAAATGGACGAGATGAAGCACACATTCGGATTTTCCGTGCGCATCGTCTCGTTCATCGCCATTCCGGCGGCAGTGGGATTGATACTGCTGCGCCAGCCGATCGTGCAGGTGCTGTTCCAGCATGGAGCTTTCGTCGCCGAATCCACCGCGCTGACGGCGCGGGCGCTTTTCTATTACTCGCTGGGGCTGCCGGCTTTTGCCGTGATCAAGCTGATCACTCCAATGTACTACTCGACGCACGACACGATGACGCCCGCGCGGATCGGAGCCTGGTCGCTGGCACTGAACCTGGCACTCAATCTGATTTTCCTGTTCTTTTTCTTTCGGTATTTTTTGAACGGCAGTCCTGCGCTGGCGAGCACCATCGCAGCTTATTTCAATTTCATCGTGCTGTTTCTGATCTTTCGCAAACGCTACGGCACGCTTGGCTCGCGCGGGCTGATTGCCGCTGTCAGCAAGATGACAGTGTGTGCGGTGGCCATGGCCATCGCGTGTTACGCTGCACTCAAGTTCTCAGGTTTTGCGGCTTCGCAGCATTTTCTCTATCAGGCGGGTCTGCTGGCTGCCATGATTTTGAGTTCGACCGCGATCTATTTCGGTGTGGCGAAGTTGCTGCGTTGCGAGGAGCTATCCGAGCTTCTATCGCTCCTGCGCCGTGCGGAGCGCGCTCCGCTTCCCGCCGCGGGCGCCGAATTTTGAGCGAAGGGGTTCGCCTACGGATCGGAGAGAGCAGGGGTTTTCCCACCGAGCCAGAATCGGCACTGCTTCGCGCGCATTAGCATCGGGGGCCAATAGTTTTTTCATCAGTTCGGAGCATGGAAATGGAATCGCAGGTACGCACATATCTAAATTACCTTCGCGTCGAAAAAGGCCTCTCGGACAACACGATCCATGCCTATCGCCGGGACATGGCAAAATTCACTGCCTTCGTTGCCAAGCGCGGGCTCAAGATCCAGCAGGTTTCTCGCGGCGACGTGGTGGATTTTCTCAGCACGCTCTATCGCAAGGGGCTCGACAGCCGCTCGGTGGCCCGCCATCTCGCCACCATTCGCCATTTCTTCCGCTTCTTGCTGCTCGAGGGGGACGTGACCGAAGATCCCGCCGCCAACATCGAGTCCCCGAAATTCCGCCAGGGCCTGCCCGATTTCCTGACACTCGAGGAAGTGGACCGCCTGCTCGCTCAGCCGGATGTATCAGACGCGCGCGGCCTGCGCGATAGAGCCATGATCGAGCTCATGTACTCCACCGGCCTGCGCGTTTCCGAGCTCTGCGGTTTGCGTCTCGCCGACGTGCAGATGGAGGCTGGCTGCCTGCGCTGCATCGGGAAGGGAAACAAGGAGCGTCTGGTGCCCATCGGGCGGCGCGCGCTCGCTGCAGTGGAGGAATACCTTCGCAACTCGCGCCCACAAATCCTGCGCGAGGCTTCTTCGCCGTATCTTTTCATCAACACCCACGCCAACAAGGTGGATCGCATCACCTTTTGGAAGACCCTGGGCGAGTACGGCCGCAAGGCCGGACTGCGAAAAGCTCTTACGCCGCACATGCTCCGGCACAGCTTCGCCACTCACCTGCACGACCACGGCGCCGATCTTCGCTCCGCCCACATGATGCTGGGCCACGCAGACATTTCTACAACCCAGATCTACACGCACGTGGTCGAGGA
>JBGPZR010000206.1:0-4859 GCA_041493845.1 Terriglobia bacterium
AGGTGTCGTTGTCGGGACGCATCTTGGCCTCCACGTCGTAACCCTCGAGGTAGAAACCGTGCGTGTTGTCCTTGGCCGCCAGCCGGACATGTATCCGGTCGCCTCGATTCACCCGGAGCACGGGCGGATCGTAGGCATACTTGTGTGCGGTGATGGTGAACGTGCGGTCCTGCGGAGGGGCTTGGTGAACCGCGGCGAGCAGAAAGCCTCCCAATCCGCACAAAACGAGAATCAACCCAACTTGAACATATTTCGAATCGACCAACCGTCTCATGTTACCTCCAGCACACACACACTCGGTGCGGAAGCCACTAAAAGCTAACGGTGACGCTTCCTTTTTCTGGCACCTTCACGTTTTGCTGTTTGGCCTTGCCGTGGTACCAAGCCTTGACCACATAGTCTCCCGGCGGAACATCGGCAATACGAAACTTGCCGCTACCGTCCAGCTGCGCGAAGTAGGGGTTCTGCAGCACCAGAATGTACGCCTCCATCTCCGGATGGACGTTGCAGAGGATCGCGACTTCGCCGAGTTTGTTAAAGGTGTAACTGCGCGCCATCCCCTGCGTGTAGGTTCCCAGGTTGAACTTATCGGCGCCCACGCCGAAAACGTTGTGCTGCAAGCTGTCGCTGTTGTGGAACTCGACGGCGGTGCCTTGCACTACCGGGAGCAGGTAAGGAATGAAAACTTTGCCGCGCTGATCCATCTTGGCGTTCCCACCGGGGAATGTTCCTGGGACCCTCTCGACATACACCACTGCCTGGTCGGGTTTCGGCACGGCAAGCGCGCCTACGATGTCTCCCGCCCTCAAACGCCCGGCGGGGAGAGAAAGAACGACGAGAACCGCCAGGAATCCTCCCCTCTTCATTTTGCTCATTTCCCGCTCCTCTCAACTCCACCCAAAGGCGAATTTGAAACATAAGAACCCTCGCCAGGCCCGGACTGGCGGAATCGGACCAGGTCGGCCAGCGTAGTGCGTTCCAAATAATCGAGCAGTTGTTCCCGCACAACACCCCAGCAGGGATGGAACGCACATTCGTGCGGACTTGAGCACGGATGATCTTCCAGCACGCAATCGTTCAAGGGCACGCCGTCGATGCAGCGCATAATCGCCAGGAGGTTAATCTGCTCGGGCGGCACAGCTAGGTCGTAACCGCCCCGAATCCCTCTGAAGGACCGCACCAGACGCGCGCGGCGAAGCGGCAGGAGAACTTTGGGGATGAAGGGGCGGGGGATGTGCTCGCTCTCGGAAATCTCGCGCGTGCCGGAGAGCTTACCGAGGGGCTGCATGGCAAGGTAGGTGAGCGCCCGGATCGCATGGGAAGAAGAGCGAGAAAACAACGAATTTGACATGACTAGAAGAGTTGCTTATCCTCAACTCCATGTTGTTCTCCACGGGGATTTCGCGTCAATCGTCCGTTTGTCTCTGCGCCCGGGGCAAATGTCACGAAACCATACATGTTCGAAAGTGAGTTATTCACGCTCCTGAATGGCACCGCAGACGCCGCTTTTAGTGTGGACGAACAGGGCCTGATCTGCTCCTGGAACCGGGCGGCGGAACGGCTCCTCGGTTATCCTTCCTCTGAAGTGCTTCACAAACCGTGTGCTGACCTGCTGCAGGGCCACGGCTCTCTGGGCACTCCAGTTTGTGGCCACGACTGCGCAGTGATCGAGTGTGCCGCTGCCTCCCAGGGAATTCCCAACTATGATCTCGAGGTCGAGGCACGAGGAGGACAACGGATCTGGGTGAACATCTCTATTTTGGTGTTTCAGGACAACCGGACAAACCGGCGCCTGACCGTACATCTGGCCCGCGATATCACAGAGCGAAAAAAGAACGAGGAGTTAACGCAAAAAGTCCTGGAGACTGCAAAACAGCTCGCAAGTCTACCCACCGAACCCGACCGAGCGGCGCCTGCTTCGCCTCTGACCAAGCAAGAACAACACGTCCTGCGCCTCCTCGCAGATGGAAAAACACCGGCTGCGGCTGCGCGGATACTCAGGATTGCACCGCGCACCTTGCGCAACCACATCCACCACGCCAATCAAAAGCTGAAGACACGGAACCGCCTAGAGACCGTAATCCACGCTCTTCGTCGCGGACTGATCTGAAGATCATCCAACGTGAAGAGCCACGCCTGTCGCGTGCTAACCCCAACCTGTTCCCAACGTTTGGGTGCAGGCCTGACTTTCACCTTTTCCTGATTTAGAAGAAACTTAGCCAAGCTCAGGGAAGGGGTGTCTCCATCACTGACCCGCGCATGCCAGGCAGCGTCAAAACCCTTGGTTTCCGCACTCCCGCAACCACATTGCACCGACCCATCGGAGACTTGGGCTTAGCCGTGTGCCAAAATCTCTCGGGAACCAAATTGAGCCAAACTGTCCTATCCTGGCCCTCTATCCCGGCAGCGGGATAGGGAAGGAAAACAGCCCTTCACACAAGCGACCGGGAGTGCGTCCGCAGAAGCCCCTTTCATGAAGATGGGGGTCGGGAGGCCCAACCCGCGTGTCAGTGGACGATAAGTCGGCTACACGTAGAAGTGAGCTCCTTCGCAGCCAATAAGCGTCGCCTCTCGGGATTGTTCCCGGGTGACGGCGCACTTGTCTGTATAACGCACTGTCTCTAACGACGCCACTACAGGCACCGGGCCTTTGCTGTGCAATCGAGCCGCCATTATCAGCGGGGAGCTCGTCTGCCAGCGAGTCTTGTATCTCCCGTGGATGGGGAATTCAGACAGGCATGCTGCCCAGCATCGCGGCCGCGGGAGGTCTGAATTGTTCAGTGGAGTAATTCAACAAAGGAAACGGCGGTCGGACGCTATCTTAGACCTCAGCAATAGGTGGGGCGGAGGGAATGGCGTCGACGCCGCCGAGGGAAACGAGCAGGCGGCGGAGCTTGGAGCGGTCTTCGAGGCCCATGCCGACGGTCTCGAAGCCGGCCTGGTGGGCGCGGACGAAGCGCACGACGGCTTTCATACTGATCGAGCGGAGGCCCGCGGGAATCTTCAGCGTGGCCTCTGTGCCGACGGGAATCTGGAGATCGCCGCTGAGCAAACCACCATCGAGGCTCAAGACGCTGATGGAGGAGGAATATTTTCCGCGCGCGGAAGTGATCACGGCGGGCACGTTGCGCGGCAGGCGGATGCGGCGATAGCGGCGGTGGCGCACGAAGTCGCGTTCCTGGATCGGATCGAGCGGCGCAAGCGCCATCACTTTCGCGTCCAGGCCCGACTGCGGCAGGAACGCCTGCATCCACGTGGGATCAAGCTTCATGAGCGCCTGGGCGGCGGCCATGCGAATTTCTTCCGGGTAGGCCCAGCCGAAAGTCTTGCGCTCTTCTACCAGCAGGCGCAGGTGGCCTGCGGCAGCGGGGGCGCGCATGCGGCCCAGCGCTTCGATGGCCTTCACGCGCAGGTACTCAGAACCCTGCGGAAGGATTTCTCCCTGGGCCAGGCGCAGGAGCTTGGGAGCGGTGTTCGGGTCGCCGCACATTCCAATTTCGTCGAGAGCGAGCGGGAGCACCATGCTGTCAATCAGCTCGATTGAATCTGCGAGCAGTTTGCCGCGCTCGGGCGAGCCGGAAATCGAGAGTTGGCGGATGACGGCATCGTGGAAGCTGCGCTGCCCTTCGGCCAGGCGCACCGGCAGAATGTCTTCCACCGCCAGTGGATCGAGGCGGCTGAGCAAACCGATGACGGTGGCGGCTTTCGCAGGCAGCTCATTTTTCAACGTTTCTTTCAAGTGCCGCACGCAGGGAGGGCCGACCGACCTGGCGAGCTCGACGACGTTTTCGCGTTCACTGGCGCGTGCGGAGCGTGCCAGGCGCACGGCGAGATGATCGGCGGCTGCTTGCGGGACACGCATGAGTACGCCGACCAGGCCTTCGGGCATGGCTTCGGCGGTGAGGGCTTCCTCGATGAATTCAGGGATGCGATTCTCAACCCCAATGCGTGGACGTATGCTCTGTACCCAACTGGGGCGTTGCTCTTCGAGCTCCGCCAGCGAATCGAGCGCCTGCTGCATGGCGCGATAATACCGGCGGGAGGCTGATTCCTGGCTCAGGCGGACGAATGCCGCACTCAAAAGCGTCTGAAGCTCCGCATCCTTTTCCTCGCCCATCTGCTGGCCGATCTGAGTGAGCGCATCCTGCAAGCGCTGGCTGGCGGCTTTGCTGTAAAGCTCGGCAAGCTGGCCGAGTCCGATGGCAGCCTTCTTGCGCGCTTCGGCGTCTTTGTTGCGGACGCAGGCGGCGTATTTCAGCAGGATGTCTCCAGCGGCATCGGATTCACCGCGGCCGAGAAGTTCCTCGACATATTGCTGGACATTGCGCGGCGGGACGCACCACGCCTCAGCGGACATCAGGACCGTTCGCTTGCCCGAATCGGGCACCGCGGCCCAGAACTGGCGGTCGAGTACATCGGCGTGCGATTCCAGTGAGACCCCGGCTAAGGACAATTTTTCTTCACGGGATTTCAGGAGTTTGCGCAGCGTTTCGAGTTCGTGGCCCATGCGGTCGAGCATCTGGCGCACGGCATTGACGCGGACTTCGCCGCGCTGGAAGCGATCGAGCGCGAAACGAATGGCGAGATCTTCTGCGAGGCGGAGGAGCGTGGCCTCGTCCATTTTTGCCGATGGCGTGCGAGCAGCGACGCCCGCGAGCGCCTGGCGCAACGTGACTTGCGCATTTTGCGGGAGCGAGGTGAGGCGGTGCTGCCATTCGGTTTGATCGAGCTGAGGATTTTTTGATTGCTGCGCCTCGCCGAATTGCACCAGCAGCCTGAGCAGGCTTTGGAGGTCGGCTTCTTCGAGCTGCGAGACTCCGGCGGAGCTTCCGGCCGTGTAGCCGCCGCCGAAGCCCGGG
>JBGPZR010000136.1:0-6083 GCA_041493845.1 Terriglobia bacterium
CGAAAAGCGGCGTGCGTTTCGTGATTGGGAATATTGGGGCAGGCCGGTGCCGGGATTTGGCGATCCGCGCGCGGAGTTGCTGATATTGGGGCTTGCGCCTGCGGCGCATGGCGCGAATCGGACAGGACGGATGTTCACGGGTGACCGCTCGGGGGATTTTCTGTACAAGGCGCTGCACCGCGCGGGCTTCGCGAATCAACCGGGCTCGACGCGCCGGGATGACGGGCTCAAATTGAAGGACGCGTACATCGCGGCGGTGGTGCGCTGTGCTCCACCAGCGAATAAGCCATTTCCCTCAGAACTTGCGAATTGCCGGCCATATTTTGAAGCGGAGCTTCGATTGATCCATCCGCGCGCGATTCTGGCGCTGGGAAGTATCGCCATGCGGGCATACCTCGGGATGATGAAAGAACGAGGCGAGATCGAGAGTTTTTCAGCATTTCCATTTCGTCACGGCGCGAGCTATCGTTTGCCGGGCGAATTGCCACGCCTATTTGCTTCCTATCATCCCAGCCAGCAGAACACATTTACGGGAAAGCTTACGGAAGCGATGCTGGTGCGCGTGCTGCGGGACATCCGGCGATTTTTGCGGTCCGCTTAGGCGAAGTGCAGAAAGTCAGCGCTTGCGCGGCATCAAGGCGAGATAAACGAAGAACGAAACGCCGAAGCCCACAAACCACGCATATTGATAGAGGCTGTGGAGCGCGGGGACTTTGAGCCCGATGAGCGCGACCAGGATTCCCGCGGCAAGTGCCGCGATGGCGCGCCAGTTGAATCCGCCGGAGAATTCATAGATGCCACCCCGCTTGAACAGGTCATCAGTGACAATCACGCGCTTCCGAATGATGAAGTAGTCCGCAATCATCACGCCTGCAATCGGTCCAAGAAAACTTGAATAGCCGACGAGCCAGCCCATCACGTAGCTGCCGTGGCTCTCGAGCCAGCGCCAGGGCTGCATCAACAGGCCGATGACGCAGGTAATGAGCCCGCCCACCTTGAAACTGATGCGGCGCGGGTACAGGTTTGAGAAATCGTTGGCGGGCGAAACAACATTGGCAGCGACGTTGACGTTGAGTGTGGCCAGCAGCAGCGCCACCATCGCGACCACGACCGCGATTGGATTCCCGAGCTTGCTCAGGACGATCACCGGGTCCCAGATGGCCTGGCCAAATACAATCACGGTCGCTGATGTGACGGCGATGCCGATGAAGGAATAGAACGTCATCGTGGTTGGGAGGCCCAGCGCTTGGCCAACCATTTGCTCGCGCTGGCCTTTTGCGTAGCGCGTGAAGTCCGGAATATTCAACGCGACTGTGGCCCAGAAAGCGACTACACCAGTGAGCGAAGGGATAAAGAACGCAAAGAATTCATCGAACGTGCGGAACTTCGAAGGCGCGGAGAGCATGGGCCCGAAACCGCCGGCTTTTGCGTACGCCCAGCCAAGCATCGCGATGCCGAGAATCAGGAGCGCCGGAGCCGTGATGCCCTGCAGGAAACGAATAGTGCTGATGCCGCGGAGAATTACAGCGAGATTGAGCAGCCAGAACAGGAAGAAGCAAAGCCAGGGATGGTTCCAGCCGGTGATGATGGCTGCGAGCAGGGTGTTGATGGCTTCGCCCCCGATCCAGGTCTGGATGCCGAACCATCCGCAGGCAACCAGCGCGCGTAGCACTGCAGGCACGTTGGCGCCGAGGACTCCGAACGACGACCGGGCAAACACGGGAAACGGAATGCCGTATTCAGCACCGGCGTGGGCATTCAGGAGCATCGGAATCAATACGATGATGTTGCCGAGGAACACGGTGAAGAGCGCCTGTTTCCAGTTCATGCCGCCGGCAATCATGGCGCTGGCCATCAGGTAGGTGGGGATGTTGACGCTCATGGCGATCCATAACGCAGCGTAGTTGTATGTTCCCCAGGTGCGCCGTTCGCGTGGGATTGGCGCAAGGTCTTTGTTCCACAACCAGCTTGAGGAGGCGGGCGGCGATGCCTCTGCGTGGGAACTGTTGGCGGTAACTTCGGTCATCGCTGTGTCACTCTAATCGCCGTGTCGGCCTCATTGGATAGCACGCTTCCGAATCGCGCAGCATATACCGGCTGCGGAGTGCGGGGGCAATAGTTTCTCGTTGATTCGAGCGGATGCGTTTGACAGGGCGCGGACGCGCTTGTTAGCCTGCGCGAGACGCGGCATGCTTCGCCGCGCCCACCTGCCATGAATGCCGAAGCCAATCGCCCTCCCGGCCACGAGCCCGTAATCGAGTTTCGCCACGTCAGCTACCACTTGAATGGTGGGCAGGAACTGCTCAACAGCGTCAGCTTCACAGTCGAGCGCGGCGAGACGCTCGTTCTGCTCGGCCGCAGCGGCGCGGGAAAAACGACGGCGCTCAAGCTGATCAACCGCCTGCTCGAACCGACCGAAGGGGAAGTGCTGGTCGAAGGGCGCTCGACGATTGCATGGGATCCCATCGCACTGCGGCGGCACATCGGCTACGTGATTCAGGAAATCGGGCTGTTCCCGCATTTCACGGTCGAGCGGAATATTTCGCTGGTCCCGCGCCTGGAGGGCTGGGCGGAAGATCGCATCAGCGCGCGCGTGAAGGAGTTGCTCGAAATGGTCGGGCTCGAGCCGGAAAAATTTGCGCGCCGCTATCCCCACGAACTTTCCGGGGGACAGCGCCAGCGGGTGGGCGTGGCGCGGGCTCTTGCGGCTGATCCGCCGATTCTGCTGATGGATGAACCCTTTGGCGCGCTGGATCCCTTGACGCGCGGCGAAGTGCAGCGGGAGTTTCAAGCGCTGGAGCGGCGGCTGGGGAAGACCGTCGTCATCGTGACGCACCACGTGAGCGAATCTTTGGCGCTCGGCACGCGGATCGGATTGGTGGAAGCAGGAAAGCTCGCAGGAATGTACTCACCAAAGGAATTTTTAGAGTCAACCGAGCCGGTGACGGCCGCGTACGTGGCGCATCTGCGCATGCACGAGGGCATCGAGGGGGACGAATGAGCCTGCTTGAATATTTTCTGCGCCACCAGCGGGAGATCCTGCAAGCGACTGTCGAGCACGTCTGGCTGGTGGGCGTGACGATGATTCTCTCCGTTGCGATCGGCGTTCCCCTGGGGGTTCTGGTGACGCGCCGCCCGTGGCTATCGAAACCAATCCTCGGCGGCGCGAATATCGCCGAGACAATTCCGAGCCTCGCGCTCTTCGGTTTCCTGCTGCCGGTCCCCTGGCTCGGTGGTCGCGCCGACCGGCTGGCAATCGCGGCGCTCACGCTATATGCACTGCTTCCAATCATCCGCAACACATCCGCGGGAATTGCCGGAGTGGACGCCGCCGTGCGCGAAGCCGCCCGGGGAATGGGTATGACGGAGCGGCAAATTCTATTTCAAGTAGAGCTGCCGCTTTCGCTCTCGACAGTGCTCGCAGGTGTGCGCGTCGCGACGGTGCTGACAATCGGAATCGCCACAATCGCAGCAGCCGTGGGAGCGGGAGGGTTGGGCGAATTCATCTTCCGCGGACTGGCGATGGTGAACAATCAACTGATTCTTGCCGGAGCGATTCCCGCTGCGCTTCTGGCGCTGGGCGCGGATTTTCTCCTGAGCGTGCTCGAGCGGCGGCTGCGGCCCGTGCGATGAAGATTGCTCGCTGCACGCGTGGCGCCTACCTGCTGCTGTGCTTCGCGGCGCTGCCGGCTTCCTGCGGCCCAGCCCGGCGGGACACGATCGTTGTCGGCTCAAAAAATTTCTCCGAACAAGCTCTTCTTGGCGAAATCCTGGCCCAGCACCTGGGCGCGCGGACGAAGCTTGCCGTGTCCCGCCGGTTCTATCTCGCCGGCTCTTACATTTGCCAGCAGGCGCTGCTGGCGGGGCGGATTGATGCGTACGTCGAGTACACCGGCACGGCATTGACGGCGATCCTGCACGATCCGATCGAGAGCGATCCGGCGGCAGTATTCGGCCGCGTGCGAGCAGAATACAAGAAGCGATTCGGCCTTGAAGTGATGCCGCCGCTCGGATTCAACAACACGTTTGCGATCGTTGTGCGCGGGGAAGATGCACGCCAGATGAATTTGAAGAGACTGTCCGAGGCTCCACGCTTCCCGCGTGAATGGCGCGCCGGGTTTGGCTACGAATTCATGGAGCGCCCCGACGGCTACGCGGGTCTTGCGCGCACCTACGGCCTCCAGTTCGCTTCGTCGCCGCGGATTCTCGATCTGGGACTGCTGTACCGAGCTCTGCTGGACAAGCAAGTGGACCTTGTTGCGGGAAATTCGACGGACGGGCTGCTGGCGGCGCGCGATCTGGTGATCCTCGAAGACGACAAACACTATTTCCCGCCGTATGAAGCGGTCCCGATTGTCCGGCGGGAGACATTCGAACGCCATCCGGAAGTGCGCGCGGCCATCGAAGAACTTGCCGGAAAGATCTCCGATGCGGAAATGCAGAAGATGAATTACGCCGTGGACGGGGAACATCGCGATATTGGCGAAGTGGCCCGCGAATTTCTTCGCTCCAAGGGGCTCGATTGAGCTGGGGCGCCGGCGCGGCTTCGTGGGGCTTCAGTCCGAGGTCGAAACTTTCGTGTGCATCCCTTTGGGCTTGGGATCGTCGCGGAACGAAAATTCATTCTTCAGCCCGTCGAACGGTTTTCCATCAAGCTCGGCATAGGGATAGACAAAATAATTCAGCGGCTCGCCCTTCTGTCCCGGCTTCAGGCGAATGTCGCGCCCGAGCGTGAACATCACGCGATTCTGATCCGTGGCTCCGAAAAAGTAATCCAGCTTGTCTTTGTTTTTCCAAGCCTCGGAAGCGTCCACAGGAATCCAGCCGGTGCCCTGAACATAGAATTCCGCCCAGCAGTGATAGCCTCCGATGGCGCCCTCCGAGACGCCGATGGGCAGCGAAAAACCGATTTCAAAGCGGGCGGGAATTCCGGCGGCGCGCGCCATGCCGATAAAGAGCGAGTGAAAATCGGTGCAATTGCCGTGTTTATTATCGCAGGCCCATACGGCGTCGCCACGGCCCCAGCCGGTGCCGTCATGATCGTAATGCATGGTCGAGACCACGTAGTTGTAGAGGCGGCGCGCTTTTTCAACCGGCTCCGTAGCTCCTTCGGTCTGCTGTCCGGAAATCTGGGCGATCTCTCCGTTGATCGGCACAAGACGGTCGGGAAGCAGGAAGCGAGCCGGAGAGACGAGAGGCTGCGCCGGCGGATCGTCCGTCATGGTCAGCGAGACGCGATGCTCGAGCCGCTGGGCATGAAATGTCATGCGAAGGTCGAATGGTCCTTTGGCGTCATCCGAGTCCACAACAAAATAGGCGTAGCGGTTGCCGTATTCCTTCTCGTGCTCAATCTTGAACCGAACAGGGGTTTCGATCTTCAAATCTGAAACTACCTGGGAACGCTCTTCGTAGGGCAACGGGAGCCAGATCCGAAGCTGGTGGCTTCCGGAGGGAATGGCGGAAACATGAGTGACGTAGGTGAACATAAAGCTCCGCGAGGGCGCTGGCTGCGCATCCGAAGCGGACGCGCCTCCCGCAAACTTTCCGGACGAAATCAGCGCAAGACTGAAACCCACTGCGAGAATCACTGCCGTTCGCTTCATGTCAGATTGTCCTCATTCGGGTGTTCCCCCTGCCCGGCCGAAGTAGGAATTCTGCCACTGTGAACGGGGAATGCCAAGAGCGATACGGCGGGCAGAGTTGGAAACCTCAATGGTGTGGGAAAGAGATGGAGATGAGCTGGCTGTGTTGACATCGTCATCACCGCTTTGGATCGTTGGTAACGGCGAAACCGAAAAGCCTCAGTCCCGACAAAGGCGGTCGGGACGGGACACATTCGCTGTGCTCAGTGCAGGCCTGAGCTACAGAACCCGGCGGAAGAGGCGTCAGGAAACAACGTGAGAAAGAAGGATGTCAACAGAGATGAGTTCAGGACTTCGCGGTCATCAACTTCTGGAGCTCTTCGGCGACCTCGCTTCGGCTGAGGATCCCTTTCCGGAAAAGGGCGCGCAGAATGGCCTCCAAGACATCGGCAGTTGACGGCTGCCCCGCCATTATGGATTTCGTCGCACCCGCCGGAGCCG
>JBGPZR010000374.1:0-2861 GCA_041493845.1 Terriglobia bacterium
CCGATGTCCGCCGAAGTGGGATTCGTGCCGCAGAATTACGTGAAGCTGAGCGGACCGCAGGCGCAGCAGATGCTGCGCATGATGGAGACGCTCGAAGATCACGACGACGTGCAGCACGTTTATGCGAATTTTGATATCGATGAAAAAGAAATCCAGGCGGCTGTGGCTGGATAGCTTTTTGTGGCACAGCCAATCCTGGCTGTGCGTTCACCATTAGCTGCGATTGAAGCCCACCGGCAAGAGTGCCTCTGCCACCCAGTTTCCTTCGCGGCGCGCACCTTCTAAAAAACACTTCCCTCTGCTTCCGGCAGGCACGTACACTTGTCCCCGCTGACATGTCCTCACCCGTTGCAACTCGCCCCGTCACGAACCCACGCAGGTTCCGCGTGTTGGGGATCGACCCGGCCGTTGCCGGCGCCACCGGTTACGGCATCGTGGAATTTGAAGGCGCGGCGCCGCACCTTCTGCGGTTTGGCGCATTAAAGCTGCCCACGCGCGCCACATTTGCCGCGCGGTTGCGCGAGATTCACCATCTGATTGAAAAGCTGGTGAAGGAATTTGCGCCGGACGCGGTGGCGGTGGAGGCCGTTTTCACGGCGCTCAATATGCGCACGGCGCTCAGGCTTGCGGAGATGCGCGGCGTCGTGCTGCTCGCGGCCGCGCAAGCGCAGATTCCGGCGCACAGTTACTCGCCGCGCGAAGTGAAGGCCAGTGTGGCCGGCTACGGTGCCGCCTCAAAGCAGCAGATGCAACAGATGGTGAGTTCCCTGCTGGGTCTTTCGAGCTGCCCGGAACCAGCCGATGCCGCGGACGCGCTGGCGGTGGCGCTGTGCCATGCGCAAGCGGCGTGGGCACGCGACCGGATGGCCGCAGCGACAGGGATTCGGACCGCCACGGCGGCATCGCGCATCCGAACGCGCGCGGCTCGCGTCTAAAAATGGTGATGAATCACCCAGCCTTGAAGGACCGCAGAATTTTTTTCGCATTTGGTGCTGTTCTGCTGCTGACCTTATCGGGCGTTGCGTTTGCTGCTAGCCCGAGTGACGCGCCCACCGTAACCTTCCGCAAAATTTTCAAGTCCAGCTATCCGGAATTCGTCGAGATCAAAGTGACGCAGAGCGGCACGGGGACCTACGACATCCGGCAACTCGATGACGAGGCCAGCCCGGCGCCATTCGAGATCGGCGCTGCGCTGACACAGAGGATTTTTGAGCTTACCGCAAAGCTCCGCAATTTCCAGGGCCTGGATCTGGACGTCCACCGTCGGATCGCCAACCTGGGCGAAAAAACATTCCGGTACGAGAAGGCGGGCGAGACGCACGAGGTGAAATTCAATTACACGCTCGACGATTCCGCCACGCAACTGCTGAACATTTTCGAGGGGCTCACGCGGCAGGAGTCGGACCTCTCGAATCTCGAACGCGCCATGCGCTACGATCGTCTCGGTGTGAACGACGCCGTGCGGCAGGTGGAGGCGGACAACAACCAGAAGCTTCTTCCCGAGCCCGAGCGCCTGCTCCCGCTCCTGGATCGCGTGGCCTCCGACAGCACCTATGTTGATATCGCCCGGCAGCGGGCCCGTGCACTGGCCACGCGCATCCGCTCTGCTCATTAGTTACACTGGGAGTTCACCAGGAGTCCACCGCTGGGCCGGAATGGGCAGGAGTAACCTTTACTGGAGGTGTATCATCGAAGCAACAGGCGCGGAAATGGGTTGGAGGTGTGTGATGCAAAAACGAAAATTCTTCCTCACTTTTCTTGGTCTCGCCCTACTTATGGCGCTGCTGTGCGCCGTGTCCGCAGGTGCTGCCGACGACGGCTACAGCTACGCGCGCATTGTGCGCTTGAGCCTGGTGAGCGGCGATGTGCAGGTGGTGCGTTCGGCCGAAGCGAAGTGGGAGCCGGCGCTGATGAACATGCCCATCCAGCAAGGCTTCACGATCGGCACCAATCAGGGGCGCGCGGAAGTTGAATTCGAAAACGGCGGCGCCATCTGGCTGGGTGAAAATTCCGTCCTGCAATTCACCGAGCTTGCGCTTTCGAACGGCGGGCGCATCACCAAGGTGACTCTCTCGCAGGGCACCGCGACGTTTGACGCCAACATTGCTTCCGCTGACTCGTTCCTGGTGACCGCACCGGAATTGCAAATCACTCCACCCGCCAAATCCGAATTTCGCTTGAGCGTGTCGAAGGACAGCAGCTCCGTCAGCGTGATCAAAGGACAGGTGTCGGTGAGTTCGCTTGCCGGAACCGAGATCCTGCGCAAAGGCGAGACGTTTGCGCTCAACGCGAATGCGCCCACCGATCCGAAAATCACTTCGAATGCCGCGCCGGATGACTACGACAAGTGGGTGAAGGGCCGCGCGAATGTTCTCTCCGACGGCCAAAATCAGTCGCTGCAATATACCAACGCGCCGTTCAGCTACGGGATGTCGGATCTTTCGAGTTACGGCGGCTGGTCTTTTTATCCGGGCTTTGGGTACGGCTGGCGGCCCTTTGGCGTCTTGAACGGCTGGGCGCCATTCAGCGCGGGGCAGTGGTCGTTCTATCCGGGCCTTGGCTGGACATGGTTGAGCTTCGAGCCCTGGGGCTGGGTGCCATACCACTTCGGACAATGGGAGTACTCACCAGTGTTCGGCTGGCTCTGGCTTCCGGGTGGATACGGCTACTGGTCTCCGGCGCCGGTGCGATGGGTCGCCCTGGGCAATCGCGTCGGCTGGACGCCGGTAAATCCGGTCCACCTGGGTGCGGCGCATCCTGTAACTGGGGTGCCGGTGATTGTCGGCACGAAAGAGCTCGGCAAGGGCGGGCCCAACAAGGTGCTCACGCTCGAGCAGGCCGGAGGCAACCTGGAAGTTCTC
>JBGPZR010000222.1:0-4564 GCA_041493845.1 Terriglobia bacterium
CGCAAGAGGAATACTTTCCCCGATCTAAGTGTTGCGTGAACCAGAATCCTTGCGCGCGGCATGTTGCACTGGACATTGTGACATCGCAGGCGCGAACGTCAACGGTACGAGCCTGTGGACGTTTGCGGAAAAGTGGAAATCTTTTTTTTGCAGCGGGCAGAAACGAAAATGGGGCGCCATGGTCAGCGCCCCTTTCCAGGCTTGCACTCCGTCTAAATCCGGACCAAGGCTTCTGCCGCCCTCATAATCCCGGCGGTGAAACCCGCGAGCATTATTCTTCCTTGTTCACTGAGAGCTTGACGGAAGCGGTGACTTCACGATGCAGCTTGATGGGCACGTCGAATTCGCCGACAAGCTTGATGGGATCGGCGAGAGCGATTTTGCGCTTCTCGACGTTGAAGCCCTGAGCTGCAAGCGCCTCCGCAACATCGGCGGAGGTGACCGAGCCGAAGAGCTGGTCGTTTTCGCCGGCCTTGCGCTTCAGCGTGAGCGAAACTGCGGAAAGAAGTTCGGCCAGTTTCTGCGCCGCTTCCTTCTCGGTGGCTTCCTTCTTCGCAAACGTGGCGCGCATCTTTTCGAGCCGCTTCATGTTGCCCGGCGTGGCCTCGATGCCGAGCTTCCGGGGCAGCAGAAAATTGCGCGCGTAGCCCGGCGCCACTTCCACCAACTGGCCGCGGGTTCCGAGTTTTTCGACGTCTTCCTGCAAAATGATTTGCATGATGGTGTCCTCTGAATGAACCGTTACAATTCTGCTGCGAACGGCAAGAGCGCGATATTCTGCGCGCGCTTGATGGCAACAGTGAGCCAGCGTTGATGCCGCGCGCATGTGCCGGTCATCCGGCGCGGAAGAATTTTTCCCCGCTCCTGGATGAACGGCGCGAGAATTTCGGCCTTCTTATAATCAATGAAGTCGGCCTTATCTACGCAAAATCGGCAGACTTTCTTTTTGCGGACGAAGCTCCGCTTGCCCCTCTTGGCAGGTCCGCCGGGACGGCCCTGCGGCCGAGGCCCGCCCGGACCTGATGGGCCGGACGGCGCCGCCGGCGCGGACGGCGGTGCTTGTACAGGTGCGTTTTCATCTGCCATTCGATTTCTCCCCTATTAGGCTTGTGCGGCGGCTTGTTCGCCGCTGCCCGGCGAAGGCGCCGGAGTTGCCATGGCCGCCTTGCGCGGGCGGCGCGCAGCGCGGCGCTCGCGGTGGCGTTTCAGCTTGTCTTGCCGCTTCAATTCCTCATCCACACGCACGGTGAGATACTTCATCACCGCGTCCGAAACTTTCAACCGGCGCTCGAGCTCTTTCACCACTTCGCCGTGGCTCGATTTGAGCACCAGGTAAACGTAATAGCCCTCGCGCAATTTCTGGACGCGATAGGCCATGCGCCTCCGGCCCCACTTGTTCACCGCCTCGATTTTGCCGCCCTTTTCGGCGGCGGCGTGTTCGAGCGTTGCAATCACTTTGTCCACATCCGCCTCCGGTGTGTCCGGGCGGCAAATGAAAATCAGATCGTACTGGCGCTCTTCCATGTGTCCTCGATTCGCTGTCTGCTCAACGGCAACAGCAAAAATTCCTACTCCGAATCTTCCTCTTCCAGTGAGGCGCGGCGGTTGAACTGCGACATCGCCTTGCCCACTCCCTCTTTCAGGATCGTTTCCACCGCTTTGCTCCCGTCCTCCACGAGTTGGGCTGCGATCTCGCGCTCGGCGCGTCCCATGGGACAGAGGACGTAATCCGCCAGGTCGCCCCAGACTTTCTCCGGCCCCACGCCCAATCGAACGCGAGTGAACTCATCCGTGCCGATCGCGCCAATCACCGACTTCAAGCCGTTGTGTCCGCCGGCGCTGCCTCGTTCGCGGATTCGCAGCACGCCCCAGGGCAGCGCCACCTCGTCGCTGATCACGATCATCTGCGACGGGTCGCATTCATACCGATCCAGCAGCATCCGGACAGCCACGCCGCTGAGATTCATCATCGTCTGTGGCTTGGCGAGAATCACTTCCTGCCCTGCAAGCTCGCCGCGTCCGACGTGCGACTTCGCTTCCGGCCGCGTCACTCGAATTCCGGCCCGGTGCGCCAGTTCATCGATTGCCAGAAAACCCAGGTTATGCGGCGTCCATTCGTACTCGGGGCCGGGATTGCCGAGGCCGACGATCAATCGCATTTGTCGCGTCTCAGCGCTCAATCCTTAGGCACTCCGGCAGACCGGGGCGGCAGGCTCGGTTACTTCTCCTTGCCCTTCTTCTCGGTCTTCTCGGCCTTGGGAGCGGGAGCAGCTTCCACGGCGCCCACTTCGCCTTCCTCTTCCTTCTTGCCCTTCTTGATCACTTCCGGCTCGGCTGGCGCCGTCTCGACTGCCACGGCCGCTTCCGGCGCCGGCTCCTCTTCCTTCTTCAGGACTACCACGTGCGCGATCACGCGCATGGGATCAGTCAAAAGCTTGACCTTATTCGGATCGAATGGCAGGTCTGCGGCGCGGAGCTGCTTGCCGATGAGCAACTCGCTGACGTCCACCTTGAATTCTTCTGGGATGTCGCCGGGGAGACATTCCACTTCCACTTCACGCGTGACCATTTCAAAAATGCCGCCCTGCATCTTCACGCCCTGGGGCTCGCCGAATGTGTGCACCGGCACCTTGACGCGCATGCGGACGTTCATGGCGATGCGCAGCAGGTCCACGTGCAGCAGCGAGCCGCTGACCGGGTCCACCTGCCAGTCCTTCACCATGGCCTTTTCTTCTTTTCCGCCGGCCACCTTCACGGAAAAGATAGTGTTGTGCCCGGTTTCCGAGCGGAGGATTCGGGCGACTTGCTTGGTGTTCACCGCCAACGAAATTGCGTCTTTATGATCACCGTACAGCGTGGCGGGGACCATGCCCGTCAGGCGCGTGCGGCGCGCGGGGCCCTTGCCGCGTCCCTCGCGAATCTGGCCTTCGATTGTGAATGTTTCCATACCGTCCTCTTTTCCGATTTCAGAATCTGGAGCAGCGCCGGGCTTCAGCCCGGCAGCCGCTAGATAAAAAGCTCGCTGATCGAAGTCTCTTCGTGAATGGATTGAATGCCGCGCGCGAGCAGTTCCGCAACGCTGAGGACCTTGATCCTCGAAACCTTGCGCGCCTCGTCGCTGAGCGGCACCGAATCCGTCACCACCACTTCTTCAATTTTGGACTTCGTGATCCGCTCGACCGACGGACCCGACAGCACCGCGTGCGTGCAGGCGGCATACACCTTCGTCGCGCCATTTTCGAGCAGGGCTTCGGCCGTCTTCACCAGCGTCCCGCCGGTATCAATCATGTCGTCAATCACCAGCGCTGGGCGCCCTTTCACGTCGCCGATCAAGTGCATCACTTCGCTGACGTTCACATCAATGCGCCGCTTGTCCACGATGGCCAGCGGGGCATCGATCTTCTTCGCGAAGTACCGCGCGCGCTCGACGCCGCCCGCGTCCGGCGAGACCACGGTGATCGGGCCAAGTTTCTTCTTCTGGAAATATTCCACAATCACCGGCGCTGCGAACAAGTGGTCCACCGGGATGTTGAAATATCCCTGAATCTGCGGCGCGTGCAGGTCCAGCGACAACACCCGGCTCGATCCAGCCGTTTCCAGCAGATCCGCCACCAGCTTCGCCGAAATCGCCACGCGCGGGCGGTCCTTGCGATCCTGCCGCGCGTACGGGTAATACGGAATCACCGGCGTGATTCGCCACGCCGACGCCCGCTTGAAGGCGTCAATCATCAGCAACAACTGCATCAGGTGGAAATCCACCGGATGGCTGCAGGGTTGCACCACAAAAACGTCCGCGCCGCGCACATTTTCGAGAATCTGATAGCGCGTCTCGCCGTCGGAAAACTGGCCATGCTCGGCCCGGCCGCGTTTCACGCCGAGGTAGCCGCAGATCGCGTCCGCCAGAATCGGATTCGCGGTCCCGCTGAATATCTTGAATTTGTCGTCGATCAAATTGATGCCCTCAACGGGTCACACGCCAACCCATAGCTCGGCCATAGTTTTCCCTGGATAGAGTTTCGACGACGAAAACCGAATCTTCCGGGAACGCACGAGCGGCTCGGCGCGCCTGCGCTGGGTTTCGGAAGACTCCGAACACCGCCGACCCGCTACCCGCCAGCGCGGCATCTGTGGCTCCTCGCTCGAGCAATCCATCCTTGATTTCTTTCAGTCTCGGATGGCGGCTGAAAACGGGTCCCTCGAAATCATTTGCGACCGTTCCCTGCCGGCTCCAGCACAGAGCGCAGAACCCCCAAATTCTAAGGGCTTTGGCGCGACTTGTCAATTCCGCCGAGAGCCACTGATAGGCGTCCTTGGTGCTGACGCCGATGTCGCGCGGCGAAACGACGAGGATTGTTTGCGGGGGCGCGTCGGGCAACGGATATATTTCATCGCCGCGATTGACCGCCAGGGCGCGCCCTCCGAACAGGAAAAAGGGCACGTCGGCGCCCAGGCCGGCAGCTATCTCCATCAATCGTTCGAGCGGCAGCTCTTTCTTTGTGAGCCGCAGCATGCCGATCAACGCCGCCGCTGCGTCGCTCGATCCCCCGCCCAGGCCGCGCGCCAC
>JBGPZR010000012.1:0-14140 GCA_041493845.1 Terriglobia bacterium
CTCATTCACCGACGACGAGTTCCCAGTCGTGCTCGCGGTCGGCGAGCGCCGCGCCTACACGGCCAACGACATCTTCCGCAACCCGGAATGGCGTAAGAGGGATGCCGACGGCGCGCTGCGGGTGAGCCTGGACGAGTTCCGATATATCGGCAATCCAGGAAATCCGCTCCCAGAAATCCTTGGAGCCGTGGATGCAGAGGATGGGAAGTGCATCCTCGGGGCAGAATGTTTGGACGTCGCGGCCGCTGAGCTCGACCGGAACCAGCCGCTGCGAAAAATCATCAAGGCATGGGACAACGGGAAAATGACGCAGCGTCATCTCCGTGTGGAGCTCAACCATGATCTGCCGCTCCACTGCACGGTAGTTGTACTCGCCGGGGACCAGCGAAGCGGCCGCTCCCGGCGAAAGAATCCAAGGGAATTTCGCTCGATAGCCCAGGCTCAGGATGATTTCATGCGCCCGGGGCAGGTCGCGCTGGCGCAGAATGATATCCAGATCCTCGAATTCCCGCAGCGTGATGTCTCCGTAGGCCTGTTGCGCGAGGACGGGCCCTTTATAAGGGATTGACTGGATGCCATGGGATTCAAAGAGTTCGAGGATCTTGTTCAACTCCGCCGTCATAAACAGGCAACGCACGGTGTTAGCGCGGGAGGCGCTTTTCAATTGCGCTAGATATTCGGCTGGGATGGCGTTGGGGACAACGGCACAGAGCTGCTTTTCCAGAAGAGGCGTGATCGAATTCTCAGCGGCTTCCGCGAGGAGATAAGGCCAGTCGAGCGGCTGGGCGAGGAGTTTGTGGATTTGTTCCACCACTCTGGGCTGCACTCTGGTTCGTGCGCAACAGAGGAGCAATTTCTTTTCGGGGCAGACCTCGTGTTTCGGGGGAACGGGCATCAATCCTGTGCGTCGGCGCGCGCTGGCAAATTCTACGCTAATTGCATGGTCGGAAACGGCGGATTCTTTCTCGCGGAGGGAAGCTCCTGCGCCACCCTTTAGCCCGGAGGCGCAGGAAACTTGAGTTATCGTGGATTAAAGACAGATATGAAAATGTCGTGAAATCTGAAGAATTCCAAGCCTGCCGCCCGAGGACCGCGATTTATGCTGCAATCGGATTCATGTAGGGGCCGTGCATCTCAATGCGGCGCCCGATTTTGAGCAACTTTGTGCGGAACAAGTCCGGATCAAGTCCGGCGCTGGCGCACACCTGGTAAAAATCCCGATCGTCTTCGAATAGAAATTTTTGAGCTTCGCGGCGCGCGCGCAGAGTCCCCATGCGCCAGTCTTCCACGGCCTTCACAATCACGGCTGTCCAGAGCCGGTTTGCGCCGATTAAATCTTCTGTAACCGCATTCTGCGTGCACGGCTGAACCTGAGTGTTAGTTGCTTCCATCACTTCCCCCGTGTTTCTGGTTTTAGCCCGCTGGCCGTGTTCATCAACATCTCGCCAGCCGCGCCATGCTTGCTTATGCATCTGGAGCGCCAACTTGGATTGCGGATCCTAGCTGGTTTCGATGGTGTGTAACTAAATGATTGCGCGGGGCTTACGTAGTCAAGATTGCTCGGCCGCCACGAGCGCTGGGGAACCCTTCTCTGCGGAGCATGCTTCAGAAGCGGGCAGATGTTTCATGGAGGAATGAATGATTTACTGGGTGGCGGCAGGCTCAGGAATTACTGCACGACTTCGACGCTGAGGATTTCGCGCAGCTTCGACGCCAGCCTGGCCGCGGTAAACGGCTTCTGCAACAGTACCGCGTCCGTTTCAAGGATACCGTGGTGAACCACGGCTTGGTCGGTGTATCCCGACATGTAGAGGATCTTAATTCCCGGGCGGATCTGGCTGACGCGTTCGGCCAGCTCGCGACCGCTGATGCCCGGCATCACGACGTCGGTCATCAGCAAGTGAATCTGTCCGGCGTGCATGGCGGCCAGCTCGAGGGCCATGTGCCCATTCTCGGCTTCGATCACCGTGTAGCCGCTCATTTCCAGGTATTCGCGAGCCAATTCGCGGACACCCTTCTCGTCCTCCACAAGCAGCACTGTCTCCGACCCGCGCGGCAAGGAAAGCGTGTCGGGTTTACGATCTTGCGCGCCTCCCGACTGCGCGTCCTCAATGCGCGGAAGATAAATCTTGAAGCTCGTTCCCCGGGCGGGCTCGCTGTACACCCAGACATAGCCGCCGCTCTGTTTGACGATGCCGTAAACGGTCGCGAGGCCAAGCCCAGTGCCCTTGCCTTTTTCCTTGGTGGTGAAAAACGGCTCGAAGATGTGCGCTTGCGTCTCGGCGTCCATGCCGGACCCGTTGTCGGTAACGGCCAGCATCACATATTTGCCCGGCGAGAGCACCGCGGGCGGGTGCGCGTAGGACGCGTCCAATTCCACGTTCATGGTCTCAATCGTCAGCCGGCCGCCCTGCGGCATGGCATCGCGCGCATTCACGGCAAGATTCAGGATCACCTGTTCGATCTGGCTGCGGTCAGCTTTAACGAGCCAGAGATCGGGCGCTGAGGAAGTCTCCAGCGCAACATCCTCGCCGATCAGCCGGCGCAAAATTTTCTCCATGTCGGAAACAACCGTTTGGATGTTCAAAACTTTTGGCGCGAGCATCTGCTTGCGGCTGAACGCCAGCAGTTGGCGCGTGAGCGACGTCGCCCGCTGCGCGGCCATCTGAATCTGCTCCGCATTGCGCCGCAGTGGGTCGCCAGTCGGGACGCGATCCGCCAGCAGATCGGCATAGCCCTGAATGACCATGAGTAAATTATTGAAGTCGTGCGCAATCCCGCCGGCCAGCCGCCCAACGGCCTCCATCTTCTGCGCCTGGCGGAGCTGCTCCTCGAGCTGCTTCCGGTCTGTGATGTCGAGTGACATGCAGATCGCGCCCTGCAGTTCCCCATTGGCGTCGCGCAACGGCTCAGCGTGGCAAGCATACGATCCGCTCTTCCACTCGACATGAAACGTCATGGCCTCGCCCGCCACAGCGCGGCGGTGCGCTGCGATGGGCAGGAATGTCTGATCGGCGGTCTCGAAATATTCCAGAAGCGACATGCCCACAAGCTGATTTGGTTTCAGGCCCAGGCGCGTGAGGCCCGCGCCCAGCACGGAGGTAAAGCGGAGATCCTTGTCAACCGTCCAGAGCACGGCGGGCAACTGCTCGATCAGCACTCGCAAGCGGGCCTCGCTCCCGCGCACTTTCTCTTCTGCCCTTTTGCGCTCAATTGCAAAGGCGATCTGACCGCCCACGGAGGATAGGAATTCCAGGTCGCGTTCTGTGTAGGCGTTCTCATCCTGGTAATGTTGCACCACCAGGACGCCGATTGTTGCGGCCGGCGTGCGCAGAGGGACGCCGAGCCAGGATGGTGACGGCGTGCCGACCAGCTCGACTTCGTCTTGCTCGGCAAGCTGATCGAATTTCGCTTGGGGAATGAGCATCGCCTGTCCGGTGCGGTACACGTACGCTGTGCAGCTTCGGCCGACTTTTTGCGGCGGTGGCGCTATGTCATACTGATCCACGAAAAATGGGAAGTGAAACATCCCTGTGGCGGGTTCAAATAGCGCGACGAAACAATTCTCGGCATAGAGAACTTTGTTGAGCGCGAGATGAATCAGTCCCAGCAGATCATCCAGTTTGTCGGTGACGTTGACGGCATGGATAATCTCAAACGTTACTTGCCGCTCGAGTTCGGCGCGTTTGTGCTCGGTGATGTCCTCCATCGTGCCTTCGTAGCTCACGATCCGGCCGTCCCCGTCGCGCACCCCTCGTGCGTGCTCTGAAACCCAAATAATGGCCCCATCCTTGCGGCGGATTTGATACTCGAAACCCTCCACGACGCCATTTTCTTCCATCAATTGCTTGAATTCCTCGCGGCGCTGCGGTTCCAGGTACATGGATTCGCCGATGTCGCGGACACTCTCCATCATCTCCGCAGGTGATGTATAGCCGCACATCCGCGCGAGCGCAGGGTTGGCGCTCAGCAAGCGGCCCTCGGGCGTGGTCTGAAAAATTCCTTCCACCGCGTTTTCGAACAGGCTGCGGAATCTTTCTTCGGCGCGCTGTTGCGCCTCTTCTGCCCGGCGCCGCTCGGTGATGTCTTCGTACATCCCAAAGCTGCCGATGCGCTTGCCGTTCACCACCAGTGGAACGCCCAGAATCTGCACGTCCACCAGCGAGCCATTGCTGCGCCGCCGCCGGGTCGTCGCGCGCACCACTTCCCCGCCACCGGCCCGCCGGCCCAGCTCTATCGCCTCGCTCGAGAGTTCCCTGGGCGCCAGCAAAGAATCGAGCTCCGCCCCGAGAATTTCAGCCTGGTGGTAGCCGAACATTTTCTCGAATGCGGGATTGCACATCTGAATTCGGCGGTTGGCGTCCAACGCAACAATCGCCAATGGATTATTTTCGGTGAGCGCGTGAAGGTATGCGGTGTGCTTCGCAGCTCTGTCTTCGACGGCAGAGCCCGCTGTGAATTTCTGGGCTCCGCGCGAATCAGAACCCCACGCCCCGGTCTTGCCCTGTGAATGCGCTTCCGGTTTCCCTCCCGCGGACTTCGAGCGACGCGAGGATTCCTTCCGCATGGGCGCGAGCGTTGTCTTTTTCCCTGCCATAACTCTAGGCTCGGAGCGAACACAACGCCCCGTGGATTTACCCCACGCTTATGTATAGCCTCCCGCGACCTGGGTCACAATGGTACGTTCGTACTAAGTGCACACATTTAGAGGCACTTACGACACTTTTCAGGGTGTGAAAACAAGCACAAATGGAGGGAATTTAATGCCGCGGAGGTGTCTCGGGAATCGCAGCGCCGTCTTTGCGGGGGTCAGAGGCCCCGTAGTTCACGCCAGACGAAAAATCACGCCGGGTGGCCTGGCCTCCCCCCATAGCATCAGAGAAGCCCTGGCGGACCTCAATCTGATGGCCCCGCTTTTCAAGCGCCTTGCGCGCAGCGGCGGGAATGCGATCTTCCACCAGGACGTCGCAACCCGCAAAAGTTCCTTTGGTAAACCGAGGAGCCTCGAGCGCTACCTGAATATTCATTCCAAAATCCACGAGGTTGGCAACGAACTGGGCGTGCGCTTGCGCCTGGTTAAATCCGCCCATGATTCCAAATGCGATTCGTTCCTGGCCCCGCGTCATGAATCCGGGGATAATCGTGTGCAGCGGGCGCTTGTGACCCGCGAGCACGTTCGGAGATGCCGGATCCAGGCTGAACAACGCGCCGCGATTCTGCAATGCGAAGCCCGTTCCATCAGCGACAAGTCCCGACCCGAACCCTGCGAAATTGCTTTGAATCAATGAGACCATGTTGCCGTCACGATCCACCACCGTAAGATAGGTTGTGTCCCCCGTTGTCGGAAACGCCGGTTCGCCGGGCGAGACATCACAATTGGCCTTCTTGATGTCAATCAACTTCGCGCGTTGCGCGGAATACGCTTTCGACAGCATCCCTTGCACCGGAACACGGCTGAATTTCTGGTCGGCTACGTAACGATGCATATCGGCGTACGCCAGCTTTTTTGCCTCGATCATCGCATGCAACGCATCGGCTGAATTGTGGCCAAATTGTGCCAGCGGAAACGTCTCCATGATGTTGAGCATCATGAGCGCGGCAATTCCCTGCCCGTTCGGCGGAATCTCATACACCGTCCATCCATGATATGTGGTTGAAATCGGCTCGACCCATTCGCTGGAATATTCGGCCAGGTCGCCGGCGGTCATCGTCCCGCCGGCCTTCTCTGAATACGCCACGATCCGGCGCGCGATCTCGCCCTTGTAGAAAGCTTCGGATCCGCCCTGCGCGACGAGTTCGAGCGAGTGCGCCAGATCGGCATTGCGAAAGACTTCTCCCAGTCGGGGGGCATGCCCGTTGATCAAGAATGTTGCAGCGGCATTTCCATCTGTGGGCAGATCATTTTCCGAGTCCGCCCAGTAAGCGGCATCGAGTTCGGGCACCGGAAAGCCCTCACGCGCATAGTGGATCGCCGGGGAGAGAACATCAGAGAATGTTTTTGTGCCGAATCGCGAAAGCAGTTTCGACCAGCCATCCACTGCGCCGGGAACCGTGACGGAATGAATCCCGCGATGCGGCATTTCGCCGACTCCCTTGCTCTTCAGGAATTCGACGGAAAGTTTCGCCGGCGCCCACCCGCTGGCATTCAAGCCGTACAGTTTCTGCGTCTTCGCGTCATAGACGATGGCGAAGAGATCGCCGCCCATGCCGTTCATCATCGGCTCGACGACGCCCATCACCGCGTTCGTCGCCACCGCCGCATCCACCGCATTGCCACCTTGAGCCAGAATCGTGGCGCCGGCTTGCGCCCCGAGCGGGCTTTCCGCCGCCACGATCCCATCCCGCGTCACTACCATCGAGCGAGCCTGCGTTCGTTCCTGCGCCCGGACTGTCGGAAGAGGCATGATCACTCCCAAGAGCAACAGAATCGGCGCCAGCCGTGTGCACACAAGTCTGACCAATGCATCCCCGTGATTCTGTGCCTTACTTCTTCGGGCGCGATTCCGGCGGAACCGCACCATTGGCACGGTAATAAGCGACCAGCAGGCCATAGTGCTCGCCCATATGCTCCGTGTAGCCGATCCAGTAATCCAAATGCTGCAACACTCCGGCGTCGCCCTCTTTCTGAATCTCGGCCACGCCATCGGCAACGGATTTCTTCAGGAAGGCAACCACCTGCGCTTTGGTCTTGTACTCGCTCACGGGCGGATCGTTGCGGCCATCGCCCACCTTCGTCTTCGTGATACTGTTCAGCAGATCGTAATTCGAGCCCGCAATGTGCAGCAGCACTTCCTGAACCGTGCGCGCCCCAGACTTCACACGGTAGCTGTAGTTGTCTTCCGGCCAGTCCTCCGCCATGGTGACCAGCCGTTTGCCAACATCATTCCAGTTTTCGAGCAATGCCTCGGAAGGGGTTTTTTGTTTCTTGGGTTGCGCCGCTTCCTGAGCGCGCGCGGTGCCGACAAACGCCGCGAGCGCCAGCGGTGCAAGGAGAAGCACAGAACGAGCAAGGTGTCTCATGGACGATCTCCTGTTTGGATTGCCCCGCTGCGTGCCCCAGGGACGCCGATAGCCTACCGGGCTTTCTCGTTCAAGTCCAGCGACGCCCAAGAACTCGCAACGCTAGGACATTTGGAGCCGCGCTTCCCCTCCGGTAAGATGGTGGCCCGATCCACCGGTTCCTCACACTGGGCACGCATGGTGAAGAAAGAACAACAATCCGAAGAAACGAAGAAGATCCGCGACACTTTTCGCGACGAACTCGAACGGCTGGTCCGTGGACGGCTTTCCGATCCGTTCGACGTTCTTGGCCCGCACTGGACTGGACCAGCGGGCAGCCGTTCACTTTGTATTCGAGTCTTTCGCCCGGGCGCTGTGGAACCCGGCGTGATCTGGAAGGTAACCGGCGAACATTACCCGGCGAAGCAAATTCATCCTGCCGGACTGTTCGAAGCAGTCCTTTCTGCTGACGTTGCGCACAGGCGCGAAGGCGAAACTGTCGCGCCCACGGCTTACAAGCTGCGAGTACGTTTCCCCGGCAGCGCCGTGGTCGAAACCTTCGACCCGTACGCCTTCCCGCCGCTCCTCACCGACTACGACCTCTACCTCTCCGGCGAAGGCACTCATTACCTGAAGTATGAAAAGCTGGGCGCGCACGTGCGCGAGCTGGAAGGGGTTCGCGGTGTCCATTTCGGAGTGTGGGCGCCCAACGCGCAGCGCGTCAGCGTCGTGGGCGACTTCAACTCATGGGATGGCCGCGTCCACCCCATGCGCAGCCGCGGTGCGAGCGGTATCTGGGAGATTTTTCTCCCCGGCCTCGACGAAGGCACACTTTACAAATTCGAGATACTCTCTCGTGACGCAGAATACCTGGGGCTCAAATCCGATCCGTATGGATTCGCCGCCGAGGTCCGCCCCAACAACGCATCTGTGGTGTGTGACATCGACCGATATCAGTGGAACGATGCCGCCTGGCTCGAAGCGCGCTCTGCCCGCGACTGGCTGCATGCGCCGATGTCCATCTATGAAGTTCATGCGGGGGCATGGCGGCGCAAAACGGAAGAAGGCAATCGCTGGCTCACCTATCGCGAACTGGCCGATGAGCTGATCCCCTACGTCAAGAGCATGGGCTGCACTCACATCGAGTTGATGCCCATCATGGAGCATCCGCTTGATGCTTCTTGGGGCTATCAGACCGTCGGCTATTTCGCCGTGACCAGCCGTTTTGGTTCTCCTGCTGATCTCATGTACTTTGTTGACCGCTGCCACCAGGAGAATCTCGGCGTGTTCCTCGACTGGACGCCGGCCCATTTTCCGCGCGACGCGCACGGCCTTGCTTTCTTCGACGGCACTCATCTGTACGAGCACGCCGATCCGCGACGCGGCGCCCATCCCGATTGGGGCACGCTCGTTTTCAATTACGGCCGCAACGAAGTGCAGAATTATCTGACCTCGAATGCTCTTTTCTGGGTGGACAAGTATCACGTTGACGGCCTCCGCGTGGACGCTGTGGCTTCCATGCTCTATCTCGACTACTCGCGCAAGCCCGGCGAATGGATTCCGAATCCATTCGGCGGCCGTGAAAACCTGGAAGCAATCGCCTTCCTCAAGCGATTGAACGAAGTCCTCCATACCCGCCATCCGGGTGCGCTGACGATTGCGGAAGAATCCACGTCCTGGCCCGCCGTGTCGCGCCCCACCTATCTCGGCGGCTTGGGGTTTGATCTGAAATGGAATATGGGCTGGATGAACGACACGCTGCAGTACTTCAAGCTCGATCCGCTTTACCGCCAACATCATCACAATGAACTCACGTTTTCGATGATCTACGCGTTCACGGAGAATTTTATTTTGCCGCTTTCGCATGACGAGGTGGTCCACGGAAAACGCTCGCTGCTCGAAAAAATGCCCGGCGACAACTGGCAGAAATTCGCCAATCTCCGCCTCCTGTTCGGATACATGCACGCGCATCCCGGCAAAAAACTTCTCTTCATGGGCGCGGAGCTCGCGCAGCGAGATGAATTTTCGGAAGTGGGAAGCCTGGAGTGGCCGCTCGAAAATTCAGCGCCACACCGGGGCGTCCAGCGGCTTCTCGCTGACCTGAATCGCCTGCACACCGGTGAGCGCGCGCTCCACGAAGTGGACTTCGAATGGCCCGGCTTTGAATGGATCGAACCCGACGACGCAGCCGCGAGCATCCTGGCTTTCATTCGCCGCGGAAGAAATCCCGAGGACTTCGTCGTGGTAGTGTGCAATTTCACGCCGGTGGTCCGCGAAGATTACCGCGTGGGCGTTCCCGATCCGGGCTTCTATCGCGAAATTCTCAACACCGACTCCAGCCATTACGAAGGCACCGGCACGGGCAATTCCGGCGGCGTCCGCGCCGACCCTGTGCCGTGGAACAACCGTCCCTACTCACTGAAACTCAGGCTGCCCCCTCTGGCTGCCATCTATCTCAAACTCCGGCGCGATTGACGCTCCATTTTGAAATGAAGCTGCTTCATGAATGGCCATTTAGGGGGTCGGAGCTTTAGCTCCGACATACAGCGCCCCTAAAACAAAGGGCTTCAGCCCCTGAGGAACCTGCCTCACTGCCTAAGTTAAATTCATAAGACGGCTTCATATCCACGGAACATTTCTCCGCCAGTCTCCGTAACTACACCCAGGAAGAGCCGAGGAGGCTTCCCATTTATGGCAAACGGATTCCGAAAACTGGCGCTGCTGGGCGCGCTTGCACTGGCAATCAGCACCGCGGCGATCGCCGCGCAGAAGGACCATTACCTGCATATCAAGGTGGATGACCCCGCGAAGGGCGAGAGTGTAAATGTGAATGTCCCACTCTCCATGGCCGAAAAAATACTTCCCACTGTCAACAGGGGCAACCTGCATCAAGGTCGCGTGACCATTTCCAACGAGGACATGGACGGCGTGGACTTGCGCACCATACTTGACGCAATCCGCACTGCCCCGGACAACGAATTCGTCACCGTGAAACAGCACGGTCAGGACGTCCGTGTTGCGAAATTGAATGGAAACCTGGTGGTGCACGTTCGCGAAGCCGGCGAAGGGGGCCATAAGGTGGACATCACCGTCCCGATGAAAGTTGTGGACGCGCTCTTCTCAACGGCGAAAAAGGACGAACTCGACGTTGCTGCAGCCCTCCGCGCGCTCGCCGATGCGGGCGACACGCTTCTTGTCAGCGTCCAGGATGCCACGCAGCACGTGCGCATCTGGGTGGACTCGCGCAGCTCACAGGAATAACCGAAATCGCATTTCGAAGAGGTGAGAAATGCTACTGCTTGGAAAGATCGCCCTGGGTCTTGCCGGAACAGCCGTCGCAGGGGTGGGCCTGCTGTGCAGCGAAGGCATGATTCAAGTGAATGTTATTGAGAAGCGCCCCGAGGGCCACCACATCCACGTCATGGCGCCGGCTCTTCTCCTCCCCATCGGAATGCACTTCGCTCCCAAGGAAGGCATCAGCGAAGCTTCTGCGGAAATTCAACTGTGGCTGCCGACCATCCGCGCCGCGCTCGCCCAATTGCGCGAATGCGACGACTTCGCGTTTGTGGAAGTCAAAGAGCCCGGCCAGCAAGTCCGGGTGGCCAAGTCCGGCGGCTCAATCGTGGTGGATGTAAACAGCGAGGAACAATCCGTGCACGTCTCCGCTCCCATTCGCGCCATGTCGAGCGCTGTCGGAGAGTTGGCTGCCGCGGCTCCCGCTACAGAACGCTGAGCTTCGGTGGCTTTTCATTTGAGCGGGCGTCGCAAGCCCCTGTGGGTCCCCGCCGGACGAACCATCAGAACGCGGCGCCCTTCGGCGGGATCCAATACACCTCTTCCTTCAAATACTCTTTCGCAAATCCGCGCCGTTTCAAAATTCCATTGCCATGCTCGACCATCTCCGGATGCCCGCAGAGATACCCAGTCGTGTCGGCTCCCGCCAGCCCCCACTGGTCCGAATATTTCCGGATGATATCTTCCACGCGGCCTGTCTCGCCCTGCCACTGCGTGTCCTCCCACGGACGGCTGATTGTGGGGACGTAGTCCAGCCAGGGAACCTCCGCCGCGATGCGCTCGAGCTCCTCGCGATAGCCGAATTCCCACGAGCGGCTGGCGCCATTGATCATGTACAAGTGAATGTCCGCCGGAAGGCGTTTTTCTTTCCAATCCTTGTGGAGAGTGCGCGCGTAGGAGACAAAAGGTGCAACGCCCGTGACCGTGCAGAGCAGCAGATGATTTTTGTGCCCGCTCTTCAAGTCCAGCGTGAATCGGCCCTTGGCGATCTTGCGCAAAGCGACTTCGCCGCCCACGTGCACTTTGTGAAGTTGCGGCGTCAACTCACCGTGGGGAACAAGCTCGATGAATATCTCCAGCTCTTCCTCGTAAGGCGACGACACGATCGAGTAGGCGCGCTCGATGAGCTTTTCCGGGGTCCGCACTCCGACGGTGGCATATTGCCCGGCAACGAATTGGAATTCGCCGCCCGGATCAATTCGGATTTTCCATAGATCGGAGGAGAATTCCTCGCGGTGCGTGATGTGCGCGCGATAGAACTTGTCATGTGACGGGCTCATTCGTCAACGGCCTCCCAGGTGGCCGAATGAAACAGTCTGGCGGAAAAGTCCCAATGAAAAAGAAGAGGCGCCCCGGCCAAACCGGAGCGCCTCACATTCCCGCACTAAGCTGCCGGCGTCATTGTGGCGGCGGCTGCCCCATCATCATCGGATTGAACGGCTGCGGCGTGCCGACAATCTTGTCCTTCGCCTCTGAGATTATTTTCACCAGCACCATCGTCGAATCCTTGCCCTGATGCTTCACCAGGCCCCACGGCGGCACATCCTTGGCCAACCAGCTTTCGGAGCCGTCCTTGGAGCGGTAATGCTCGCACGTGAAGGTGCCCGCCGGAACCGTGATGGATTCGCTCCCCAGGTCCTGGGCTTCGGTTCGAATGTCCGCAGACTGGCTTGAGTGTTCACGGTGCATCATCTGCGCGGGCATTTCCATCGGCGGACGCCCCGGCAGTTGCATAATCGTCTTCACCGGGCGTGTCTCCTGGCCATCGAGTACGAAGAGATGCTTCATCACCATCTGGCCATTCATCTCCGAATTGCTCATGGCCATCTGCAACCAGTAGCCATCTTTTCCGTCCACCGGCTCTTTGCCGAGGACGGTGATCTCGATTTCCGTTTTCTTGCCCGCCTCCGCGGTAACTTGATAGACAGCGCCCTGGCCAACCACCGGGCTCCATACTCCACGAATCTGTGGCGGTCCGGCGCGCATCCCCATCTGTGCGCTCGCAGCCCCTGCCATGAGAAGCAAACCGAACACTATCGCTGCCGATTTTCCAGGCCTGTTCATGATCATTCCTCCGCCCCGTAAAACGCCACCGCGAGTTCCAAATTTAAAGATCCCGCCCCTTGGTGTCTTCCATCTTCGAAAGGTCAAATGGAACCTGAATCTTAGCTCCGCCAACCAAACAAGAAAAATCCACAGCCTTTTCATCTGCGGCGATGGATGATTCGCCGCCGGCGGTCTTCATCGGAAACGAAAACACCGCGGCCTGCACTTTCTTGCCGTCTGGCGCTTTTTGGAGCTCCACGCTGCTCGCGGGAATTTTTTGCTTCGTCTTCTTCGTCAGCAGGAAGGCGCCTTCCTTCAGTGCTTTTTCGTCTGTGCCCTCGAAGGGCGACATGTCTGGCCCCGCGACCAGCACCTGGTACACTCCCGGCGTCTGCGCCGCTTGCCTTTCCGCGTCCTCTTGCTTCATCTGCCCCGCAAGAACGGCGCTGCGCAGGGCCGCTTCACGCACGGTTCGCGCCGAGAGCCAGCGCACGATGAAAGCCGCCAGGGGAATTTGCTGTGTTGGATCAATGACTGGCCCTGCAGAAGCACCACCGCCCAGCGTGCCCATCGGCCTCGACTGGTTGGCGCTTGTTGACTGCCCCAAACTCGCTGTAGAGTTGTCCATCTTCCAGGGCGCATGAACCTGGATGGGTCGTGACCACGGAGAATCGGTCAAAATCTTCCGAACATCTTTCTCGTCCCATTGCCCGAAAGGCTTTGACTTCCAGGGGTCGCCCCCGGCCCATGCGAAGCCCGCCAGGAAAACTATCGCCACAATTCCAAAAATCAATTTGCGCATCGTGTTTTCTCTCTGATGTAAATTGCGCTGCATATGTGGAATGAAAGGAAAATCTCTCCTGTCTAAACTGATAATTTTGCTGCTGTCCGCAAGCTACCTGACGGCGCGCTTCGCAGCAAGCGGATTTTCACTCGGCCCGCCCGAGGCATTCGTCGCACCCGTCACGCGCGATGCGCCAATCACGTGCTCGATGCGGTAGATTGGATTCGTGCGTGATTCAAAATGCGTGCGCATCAGCAACTCCCCCACCAGCCCCACCGCGAGCAATTGCACCGCGAACAGGCACAGCATCATTCCCAGGATCAATAGCGGGCCATGCTCCAGAAAAATGTTGCTGTGCCAGAAGAGCTTCTGCATCAAGAGCGCGATCAGAATCCCGGCCCCGCCGACCATTCCCACCAGTCCCGCCGGCCCGAAGAAATGCAGCGGCCGCGTCATGTAACGCACCAGGAAGCGGATGGTGATGATATCGAACAGCACCCGCAGGGTACGTGACAGTCCATAGTGCGACTTGCCACCGGGGCGCACCACATTGCGGATCGGCACCTCGACGATCTTCGCGCCGTTCCACGCCGCGAGCGCAGGAATGAACCGGTGCATCTCGCCATACAGCGGAATATCCTTGATGGCCTCACGCCGGTAAACCTTGAAGGTGGTTCCGAAGTCGTGGATGTCCACGCCCGATAGCTTCGCCATCATCCAGTTGGCAACGCGCGACGGCACCCGGCGCAACAAAAAATTATCCACGCGCTTCTGCCGCCAGCCGCTCACGATATCGCACCCTGTCGCCTCAAACGCTGCGAGCATGACCGGAATATCGCCCGGATCATGCTGCAGGTCGCCGTCCATCGAGATAATGATCTCGCCGGAAGCGGCGTCGAATCCCGCCGCAAGCGCGGTCGTCTGCCCGTAGTTCCGCTTCAGCCGCAGGACGGCGACTCGCGGATCCTCCGCCGCGATTTCGTTCAGGATCTGCGGCGTCGCGTCCGTGCTCTGGTC
>JBGPZR010000077.1:0-7875 GCA_041493845.1 Terriglobia bacterium
ACAGGTGCTGAGCGAATCTTAGGCCGCTCGTTCCAGCACACGCGGAGACTGCCAGATGCTCAAACAGGGTGACAAGGCTCCTGACTTCAAAGTGACCGCCGACGAGGGCCAGACCATCTCGCTGAAAGATTACCGCGGGAAAAATCTGATCCTGTATTTCTACCCCAAGGCGAATACGCCCGGTTGAACGACGGAAGCGTCCGAGTTTCGCGACGCCATCAAGAAATTCGAAGCAGCCAACACCGCCATCCTGGGATGCAGCGGGGATTCCGTCGAGGCGCAGACAAAATTCAAGGTGAAGCACAAACTGAATTTCCCTTTGCTGGCGGACACCGAATTCCAGGTGGTGGAAACTTACGGCGCGCGGCGAATGAAAAGCTTTCTCGGGAAATCGTTTTTGGGAATCGTACGCATGACCTACTGGATTGGCCCGGACGGAAAAATCCGCAAGGTCTGGGACAACGTCACGCCGAAGGGTCATGCGGCGGAGATTCTTGCTGCGATTCAAGCCGGCTGACCTACAGAGACACCTGGAAGGACTCTCCATCCTGTTCGGTGAGCGCGTTGTCAATCAGGCGCGTTCCACCGACGAATGCGGCGAGCAGGACGTAGCAGGTGCGCCGCAGCGTCACCACGGGCTCGAGCGTTTCCGCATCCACAATCTCGGCGTAGTCGAGCGCCACGCTCGGCTCGCTTTCGATGACCTTTCGCAAAGCCACGATCAGATGCGCGGCGTCGCGTTCGCCGGCAGCGATTTCGCGGCGGACAGCATCGAGCGCGCGATAGAGCACTGTGGCAGCGCTGCGGTCGGCGCCTTTCAAATACAAATTGCGCGATGAAATCGCGAGCCCATCCGGCCCGCGCACGATAGGGCACGCGACGATTTGCGCGTCGAGGTGGAGATCGGCGGCCATCTGCTGGAGGATGCGCACCTGCTGCGCGTCTTTGCGGCCGAAGTAGGCGAAGCGCGGCTGAACGATTTCGAAGAGTTTCAGGACAACGGTCGAGACGCCGCGGAAATGGCCGGGGCGCGAGCGCCCTTCCAGGCGGTCGCTCAACCCTTCGACGACCACGGCGGTGCGGAAGCCGCGGGGATACATTTCCTCGGGCGGCGGCGCAAACAAATAATCCACGCCAAGCTTTTCGAGTGCGGCGCGATCGGCTTCGAATGTCCGCGGGTATTTTTGAAAATCCTCGGATGGGCCGAATTGTTTCGGATTCACGAATAGGGAGACGACCACGGGCGAGCATTGCTGCCTGGCCGCGCGGACCAGCGAGAAGTGTCCTTCGTGCAGCGCGCCCATCGTGGGGACGAGACCGAGGATGCGATCTTCGGCGCGCGCCTGGCGCGCCACCTGCTTCATCCAGGCTACCGTGTGGATTATTTCCATTTGGAAATCGTGCGCCGGACCGCGCGCATCAAGTGGAGGCCTTTGTAGAGCGTTCACGGTAGAAAAAAATCAAGTCTGTCGAGAGGGGCTTTGCGCCCAATTGACGCAGCATCGTGGCCACCTGTCCGCGATGATAGGTGCCATGGTTCACGAGGTGCTGCAGCATCTGCCAGAGCGGGGCCGCCTGCGGCACGCCCTGCGTGGTTTTATGCTGAATGGTGCGCTGGGTGTCTTCGGGCGTGAGCGAAGCGATGTAATCAAGGAGATTGCGTTCCAGTTCGTCCCAGCGGCGGCGCAGGGATGCGAGGTTCGGGAATTCAGCCGCCGGAGGCAGCGCATTGTGCGAACGGCCGTGCCAGCGCTCAAGCCAGAGCCATTCGACGCCGCAGATGTGGGCGAGCGTGTCGCGGACGGAGCGGAAGCTGGAGCCGAGGTCGCGGGTGAATTGTTCTTCGCTGAGCGCGGCGCAGGCATCGAGCGTGCGGTGATTGGCCCAGGAATTGTAATCGTAGAGCAGACGGAAATCTTCCACGTTCATGCAGACGTCCTCCTCAGCATGGCATGGCCGTACAGCGACGGACCCGTTTGCTCGAGTCAGGAGCGCTGGCGCGCGAGCAACTGTTCACGCAACTCGGCCGGCGAGTGATACGACTCGGCGTCCGAGGGGAAGCGTCCGGCGCGGACATCGTCGCAAAATTCCGCTGTGGCGCGGGAAAGTTCAACGGCCAAATTGGCATACTTCCGCGCAAACTTGGGCACGTGCCCCAGCGTGAGTCCGGCGAAATCGTGGAACACAAGCACCTGGCCGTCGCAATCCGGGCCTGCGCCAATCCCAATCGTCGGGATATGGAGATTCTGCGTGATCTGCGCGCCCAGCTCACGCGGCACGGATTCGAGCACGATCGAAAACGCCCCGGCGGCTTCGACAGCATGCGCGTCGCGCTCCAGTTGTTGCGCGGCCTCGCTGGTCTTGCCCTGGACGTGGAATCCGCCGAGCGCGTTGACGGATTGCGGCGTCAAGCCGACGTGCCCCATGACGGGAATTTCCGCTTCGACGAGGCGTGCGATCAGCTCGAGCCGGCGCTCGCCACCTTCGATTTTCACGGCTTCTGCGCCGCCCTCTTTCACCAGGCGCACGGCGTTGCGCACCGATTCTTCGATCGAAACGTGGAAACTGCCATAGGGCATATCCGCCACCAGCAGCGCGCGTTTTGTGCCGCGGCGGACAGCGCGCGTGTGGTGCAGCATCTCCTCGAGCGTCACCGGGAGCGTACTGTCGTAGCCGAGCACGACCATGCCGAGCGAATCCCCGACCAGCAGAATGTCCACGCCGGCTTCATCGAGCAACCGGGCCGTGGGATAGTCGTACGCCGTCAGGCAGGTGATTTTCTGCTTTGTTTCAAAGGAGCCATCGAGGGAACGAGACTTGCGGGAGAGAATGTCGGGCACGGTAACTTTCCCGTTGCCCGCACGCGGTGCAACACTCATTTTGGCCTCCGGTGCCGCTCCCAGAATTCGGGATGCAGCCCATTAATATTTTCATCTTAACAAACAGTGCCAGGTACGCGCAAAGAGAATCTATCGCTAGTGTTGCGAAGCGCTGTTCTGCATCCTCATCAGTCTCTATTGTACGTCAGAAACTTTGCCGTTCATGAAGGTGACCTTGAGATCCTTGTAAACGTAGATCTGCTTTGCGCCGAGATTGACGATTTTTTCGGGGCGGCCGAGTATGGCGACAACATCGTCAATAGTTTGCCCGGCCTGAATCGTCTGCGGCGGCGCCTGCTCTTGCTGGCCGCCCTGCTGCTGTTGACCCTGCGAATCCTGAGACTGTTGCGCGTCGCCGGAGGCATTTTCGGGGGGTAAGACCTGGTCGATCACGTCCATGACCTGCCCGACGTCGGCGGCTTCCAAATAGCCTTTGGGAAAGTGAAAAGCCACCTGGGATCTGAAAGACGACTGCTGATTGACCCCATTGCAAGAGTCACATTCGATGAACGTCAGCGAGACCACCTCATTCTTCAGATTCACTTCGATCTTCAAGGGATAGACTCGCTCACCGCTATCCAGGAATCGCGCAATGTTGGCAATCATCGCTTTGCAGAAACCGTTGGGTCCACGAAGATTTCCGTCCTGAAAAGACGATGGACAGACAACAGCCGAGTTGGGAGGGGTGCCCAGCACTCCCCCTTTTTGAAGGACGAGCACCGTCCCGGTCTGCGTGATTCGAAGCCCCGTGGAATCCGTGGCTAGCTTCGCCATTTTGTACTGGCCCTTGAGTTGATCCGCGAGCGACTGACCGGGAGCGGTTTGTGCCATCGCCAAATGTGACGGAATGATTGTGGCCAACGTCACGGCGAGTAGGGAAAATGTTTTCCTGAGTATCACACTCATGGTGAGTTCTCCTCGCGGGTGCCACTGCCGGCATTGAGGAAGGCCACGTCTCAGTTTCTCGACGACCACGAACAGCAATCGGAGAGGGGCGAATATATTCCTGACATTACCTAGTTGTCAATTCCAAAGGGGAATGGTTTCAGGCCTGTGCCACGGGCGCGGGCATCTGCGGTTCGACGCCGCGCCAGCCGACCGGTCGGCCTTGCACTGCTTCTTTGAGCGCGCTGAACAGCACTACGTACATCATCTGGCGATAATAGAAGCGTTGGAGGATTAGCGGCGCGAGCAGCGTCCAATCTTCATTTTTTTCCAGCGCGAAGGCGACGATGCAGGTGAGCAAGTCAATCAGCATGAAAATGGCGAAGAAAATCAGCGAGCGCTCCACGTCCTGGAGCGTCCAAAGCTGGGGCAGACGGGCGATGCGAAGTTGAGCCAGACCCCACAGCGCCAGCGACAGCAGAAACAACAGATCAATCACGGGCGAAACCAGCGGCAAAACAATCTGGAACAAGAAAATGTTGGGAATAGCGATCCAGCCGAGCGTGCCATAGCGCGGTTTGCCGACGGCGTCGCGATGCTTCCAGACGGCCTGGAGCGTGCCGAAGGTCCAGCGGAATCGCTGGCGGATCAAGGCCTGCACCGTGTCGGGAACTTCGGTGCGGCCGATGGCGTCCTCGTCGTAGACAATCTTCCAGCCATTCCGGCGGATGGTGAGAGTCAGGTCGGTATCCTCCGCAACGGTGTCGCCGGAGAAGCCGCCGCTGCTGCGGAGGAGATCGGTACGCCACGCGCCCACGGCGCCGGGAACCACGGGAATGCAATTCAGCAGGTCAAAGGCGCGCTTCTCCAGGTTCTGGCTGGTGATGTATTCCAGAGCCTGCCAGCGCGTGAGCCAGCGATTGCGATTCATCACCTTCACGTTGCCTGCCACCGCGCCGACGTTGGGGTTGGCGAAATGGCGGACCAGCCGCGGGATCGCATCGGGTTCCACGATGGTATCCGCGTCAATCGAGATCACAATTTCGCCGGCGGCCTCGGCGAGTCCGTGATTCAGCGCGCCAGGCTTGCCACGATTCGATTGCGACAAGAGGCGCACGCGGGGGTTGCCTTTGAAAATCTCATTGACGAGCTCGGCGGTGCGATCTGTGGAGCCGTCGTCCACCACGAGCACTTCGAGCTTCGGGTACTTGGAGGCCAGCGCGGCGCGCACCGTATCTACGATCACGGATACCTCGTTGTACGCGGGAATCAGGACGGAAACTTCAGGCTTGTATTCAGGATGGTCGGCCGGGGCGGGACGAAGTTTTTCTGCAAGCGCCAGAAAGCCGATGATGAGCGCGCGCCCGCTGACCAGCAGAATACCCGCCATGAAGATGAAGCCGATGCCTGAACGCATCCAGCGATACACGTCAAACATGAACGCGTCGGCGCGCGCCAGCAGCCACTCCTTCCGGCTGAGCGGCTGCATCACCTGCGCGCGCGTCTGGCCTAAAAGCGCGGAGACAGAGACAAATTCATAGCCCTTCGCGCGCAGCCCGTCGATGACTTGCGGCAAAGCCGCGAGGGTATGGCTGCGGTCGCCGCCACCATCGTGCATTAGGACAATATTGCCCTTGTTCTTCTGCGCGTCCGCGAGAACGCGCTGGACGATGGTGTCAGCCGGCGCCGGCGGTCCGCCGTTTGGTTCGCCCCAATCATGTGGATCAATCCGTGCACCCACGATGATGTAGCCCATGGACTGTGGAAGGGGCAGCATCTGGATCTCGCTCGCCGTTTCCGGCTGGTGGTCGATCCCGTAGGGAGGCCGGAAGAGCAAGGTCTTGATGCCGAGACTGCTTTCCAAGAACAACTCGGTAAGATTCAGTTCGAATTGGAGCTGGGCTTTCGAAATGATGTCGAACTCGGGATGTGTGAAGGTGTGGTTTGCGACCTCGTGGCCTTCATTGTATTCGCGCTTAATCAGCGACGGATTCTGATTCGCCGATTGCCCAATCACGAAAAAGGCAGCCGGCGCCTGCTTCTGTTTCAGAACATCCAGGATTTTGGGAGTCCACTCCGGATCGGGGCCGTCATCGAATGTGAGCGCGATTTTTTTCGGAACGGCGCCCATTTGCTGGATTCGCCAGGAGAGCGGATAGGCCTGAAAAGTTTCATCGGTGAAAAGATTCGCGTCGGGATCAAATTGGAACGTGCGGCGGCCGTTCTGGGGCGTTGCCGTGATGCGCCAGATATCGCCATCGCCCTCGAGAATCAAATCGTAGCCGGGAGGAATGTCCTCGAGCTTCTTGCGCGTCGTGTCGTCCGGATGCGAGGCATCCCAAATCGGCCACATGGAGGGATCTTCTTCGCCCAGGCGCCACAGGACTGTGCCGCGCACGCCGAAGCGCTCGGCAGCGCGGAGTTGGTTGTAGGCCGTAACGCCATCGAGAAGCCAGAGGTCGTGGACCTGGTTATTCTCATCTTCGTAGGAGAAATGCGGATTGAGGGAGTCGGGATCATACTCGACTTGCGTTTCCGACTCGACCGCCGTCACCATGGCTTCCTCAAACGTGACTGCTTTGGCGGCGGGATGAGGGTTTTTCTTGGTCTTGACGGGCCAGTCGTAACCATAATTTGCGATGCCCAGAACGAGTTTTTCACGCGGCACAAGCTTCAGCATGTTCTCGATGTTTTGAACGAACCATTCCTGCGCCGCGATCGGCCCGGGAGGCGAAGTCTGCCAATGCTGGTCGTAGTTCATCAGAATGATGGCGTCGGACTGCCGGGCGATGGTCTTGTAGTCGTAGATCCAGTCGGCTGCGGGGAGCGCAACCATCAGCTTGATGTTTCCAGCGTGAAGCGCCGTGGCAAGTTCGCCGATAAAACGCGTGAAATTCTGCTGGCTGGCTTCAGGGATGCTTTCAAAATCGAGAACGATTCCGGGGTGATGTTGTGCGACAGCGTATTGCGCGGTGGTCTGAATCAAGCGATGGCGCGCAGCGGGGTCGGCAAGCATGGGCACGAGTTTCGCGGTCTGGAATTCTGTCCCATCCGAGTTGTTCAGCAGCGCAAACACCGGCAACTCGACTCCGGCTGACTGAATCCAGGAAGCGAGCCGGGGGTCCGGCACGATATCGAGTTTTCCCTCGGCGGGAACGGGATGGAGCTTTCCATCCGGCGTGACGACATGGAGCGAGCCATCGGCGGTGATGGTGTGCAGGACTTCGGGAATCAGTACGTCAATGTCATGGTAGTGTTGCTGGAGCGACGCCAGGCTCGTCGGGTCCCAGCTCACATAAAATGCCGCGCGCAGCGGATCGTAGTTTTCGGGGATTTTGCCTAGCGCCGCCACTTTTCGCTTGCGGCCGGGGCGCACGGGCTTCACCTTCTGCTTGGTACGGACCGCGTGAGGGCCACCGCGTGTATCCGCGCGCAGAATGTCGGGCAGGTCTGGCTTGCGGATGACGTTGACGAGGAAAACGATGAGGACGATCGTAAAAAATCCTCCCATGATTTCCAGCACGCGGAGGGTGCGCCGCCAGCGACGGCGGTCCTGATCGTAGAAAATTGGCTTGCGTTCAGGCATTGGGACAATCCAAGCTAGCCGTCCGTCGAATTGGTGTCAATGACCGCTGCTGCTCGAATGCGCACAAACGCCGCTCTTGCTGTACTGACGGGGCTTGGACTGCGATTATTTTTTGTCCTGAAATTTCCCGCGACAGACTCAGGCGATTCTCCATTCTACATCGAATTGGCTTGGAACTGGCTGAAGAACGGCGTCTACGGATTTTCCGTGAACGGGCGTCTGACGCCGGTAGATATGCGCGTGCCGGGCTACCCGGCGTTTCTTGCGGCCATTTTTGCGTTTGCGGGGAAATCCCCCCGGGCGGCAATGGTGGCGCAGGCGGTGGTGGACGTTGCCGGGTGCTTCCTAATCGCACTGATTGCGGCACGGCTTGCTCCCGAGTCTTCGCGGCGGCGCGTGACGCTGGCAGCCTTGTGGCTCGCGGCGCTCTGCCCGTTCACGGCGAACTATTCGGCGGTGGTGCTCACGGAAGTGCTGGTCACTTTTCTGACGGGCCTGGCGATCCTGGTCTTGCTCCAACCGGAT
>JBGPZR010000058.1:0-9207 GCA_041493845.1 Terriglobia bacterium
CAGGAACAACAAGCTTAGCAGCAGGGTCGTCAGGCAAGTTTCCCAGATCCACTCAGCCGAGAGATAGATGGCATAGGGAAAGAGTGCCCAACTCCACCCGGCCCAGACGGCAGTCTTTTCACCAAAACTTTCTCGCGCCATGAGAAATACAGGCACACAGGTAAGGGCAGAAAACAAACTGTTGAGCGAGAGAAGGACGACTGCAGAAGGAGCGGAATAGATGCCGAACAGTTTGAATACTCCGGCAACCAGATACGGATATACCGGCGTCATCCACGCCGTCGGGCCGCCCCCCACGGTGACGGGATCGCTGAAACCTCGACCAGTGGCGATCGCCCGCGCAATTCTGCCCGTCTCGTACCCAAACGGCCAGTGGTCGCGCCTCGGGTTCATCTGGCCCTGGTATTGGAAAGCGACCACCACGAGCCGCAGGGTGAGCGCGACTAGCACCATCAATAGGAGCGAGCCTCGAAGGCGGCGAAATTTTTCAATCATTCCGCGAGTCTGCCTAAGCCATCACTCTTTAGCGCATGGATGATGATTTCACAATCTAGAAAATTCAAGGAGACGATCCTACCGCATATCTCGCCGCCACGGTTTCAGGATTTGAGAGGGACGGAGGCGGCTAAATTCGTCTCGCTGAAACACCAGGCCGCCGTGCGAAAATACGCCAGGTCAGCCCGGAGGGTGACAGCAAACGCAAGGCGGTGCGCGCAGGCCGCAAGACGAGTATGATGGTGTGCTGAAATCGAGTTTGTGTTGTGAGACAGTGTGAGGGGCCGCCGCTCGCCTCCTGCGCGGGTATTGGAATCGGAATGAACTGGTGAATGGGTAACAAGCTGATCCACGACATCGTCTTGCTGTTCGCGCTCGGGCCGCTGGCCTACTATGCGCTGGCGCTCGTCGCGGCGCTGGGATATTTCGGCCCGAGAAAAGGCGCAGCGCAGCCTGAGGATCGCTTCACTCCGCCAGCGAGCATCTTGAAGCCGGTTCGCGGGCTGGACCGCGATGCCTACGAGAATTTCGCCAGCTTCTGCCGATTGGACTATCCGGATTACGAGATTTTGTTTTGTGTCAGTGACGCGTGCGACCCAGCGATCCCAGTCATTGGAAAAATCATACGGGACTTTCCGCAGCGGCAGATCCGGCTTTTCGTGGGTTCGCGGGAAATCGGCGCCAGCAGCAAAGTGAACAAACTGTGCCGCCTGGTCAGTGAAGCGAAGCACGATCTCCTGGTTATCAGCGACAGCGATGTACGTGTCGGGCCAAATTATCTGCGTAATGTCGCGGCACCTTTTGCCGATCCCGGCGTCGGCGCCGTCACGGCTTTTTTCCGCAGCGATGTAGCGGGCAGCTTTGGCGCCAGGCTCGACGCCGCTGGCTCGGCCGTCGAGTTTGCCACCGCCGCACTTCTCGCACAGCGGCTCGAAGGAATACGCTTCACCCTGGGCGCCACCATGGCCACCACCAAAGCCCGTCTGTCCGAGATCGGCGGCTTCGAGGCGATCCGCAATCACTATGTGGACGATTATGAACTAGGCAGCAGGATTGCCGCGCTGGGGTATTCCATCAAGCTCGCCCAGGATCCGGTCCTGCTCGTCTATCCGCGCGAGACGCTGCGCCAATTTATTCTCCACGAGCTGCGCTGGACGATCGGGCTTCGCAATGTCCGCGCCGGTGGTCACGCGGCGATCGCGTTTACGTTTGGCCTGCCTTGGACTATCCTGGCGGTGGCCATGGCGCCATCACAAGCGGTTGCCGAGTTCTACATTCTTGCCTATTTGTTTCTCCGCTATTCCGTCTACGGAGTGATCGGGATCTGGGCGTTGAATGATCCGGTGGCGCGGCGGTGGTGGGTACTGGCGCCGCTGCGCGACGCAATCCATTTTGGTGTTTGGGTCGCGAGTTTCTTTTCGAACAAAATCTGCTGGCGCGGCCTCGAATTCCAAGTGAAGCGCGGCTTGCTGATCCCTGTCGCAAATGGGAGAGAAACCAAGTAGCGCTCAAAGATTCAGGTTCCCAGCGGAGCGAATTCTGGGATCGGCGGACGCGCTGCGAATTCTCGCGCTGCGAAGCGAATGACTACAAGCTATTGACGAAGCTGGCCTCTGCGCTGCGGTAGAGGCATCGATCGCACCGCAAATCTGGTGTGCTGCTTGGCGGGATCGCGGATGGGAAGTCCACAACGGAATTCCGGCTCCCCATCAGTCCCCACGCATTTTTCTTTAATCCTCTGCTTTGACTATCGGCCCTGCGGCTTGTAAGATTCGCGGCGATTCGTCAGCGGAGGGAATTGATGCGAATTTATCTCGTCGGCGTGTGTGTGGGATTGCTGCTGGCGTGCTCCGCCTACGGGCAGCAGCCCGCGACGACAAATACTCCTCCCGCAACCAAACAATCCACAAACGCAGCGGTGCACGCGGATCTGAGCCAGCAACTGCAAGCGAACATTCGAGCCATGTGGGCGGCGTTCAGGGACAAGAAGAAGCAGGCCTACGCCGAATACTTGTGGGACGATTACAAGGCTGTAGAAGAAGATGCCCAGGGCGAGCGCAACAAGCTACGCGTCCTCCGCGAAGTGGATGAAAGCGTGGTGCAGAACTACACACTTCAACTCTTCCAGGTTGATCCGCTTGGTTCCGATGCAGCGCTCGTCACGTACGAAAACGTCATCCAGTTTCCACCCAAGTCGAGGAATCGCTTCGAAAAAATATTCATAAGTGAAATTTGGCTGAAGCGCCACGGCCAGTGGAAGGCGTGGCGTTACCAGGCGACTCGCGTCAAGTAAGCGCGCCGCCAATCCCCGCCGGGTCTTCGAGATCTGCCTCCCAATAGTCCATAATGCACCGCCGCCACAAAAGGAAAGGAGCCCGAAACCCAATTTAGGCTTCGAGCTCCTTGTCTCCAATGCTCTTGGATTCGTCGGCTATTGGACTCCGTACACGCCGACGCAACCGAAGGCACTCTGGGTCCCGCACAGCGGGCCTGAAGCGAGCGGCACAAAAACACGGCTGTTCGTGTTGTCAACCGCCACGCTATGGGAATTGCTGTTCGTGGGAACGTTTTGCAGCCACCGTCTGCTCTTGGCGTCAATGACACCGAGAACAGAGCCGGTGGGCATATCCCTCGACGCCAGGTAGTAATGACCGTCAGTTGGGTTGAACCAGGCTTCGTCCGTACCTCCCACAAAAGGAATGGTTGCCAGAATGGTGCCCTCGCTGGCTGTGGCGCTGCCGTCCATGATGATGGTGCTGGGGGGGAAGGCCCTGCCATCGTGGTTCTCGCATGTGATCAGCATATCTGTCCCAGGGCCAACCACAACACCACTGGGCATACATCCAATCACCGGGAAGCTGTTGATCACTACCGGGACGAAACCGTTGAAACCCTCAACGGTGTGGAATGGGTCTACTTCGTCGATGCTTCCCACTGCAACGTCGGTGGTCGAGTTCGCATTGGTAACCCAGAAAGTGTTGGTGTGGGGGTTAAACACCGATCCGCCTATCCCGGCCAGGGAAACGGTCCCTGCGCAATCGGGGAAGGAGGTGGGGGTGGCACAGAATATGCCGTTGGTCGAGGTACCAGGGAGCCCTTGGCGGAGCAAGGGGCCATGATGGCAAGCCACATCGGCACCCGCGAGCCCTACGCCAGTCCCGGAGGCTCCTGAAGGAACGGGCACGTTGCCGGCCTGGTCAAATGTAAGAGAGGGAAATGGACAGGGGGCTCCGGCTGTATCGACTGTGACCGTGGAGTCTGAGACTCCCGAAGCGTCGTAGTAGACTTGGCCAAGGATACAGGATGAGAGGTTCTGTGGAAACGCAGCGAAAGGACCACCAGGACTGTAAGGTGCGCCTGGATTCACTGGCAGGCAATGGATTTGTTGCTGTATCTGCTGCGGCGTCCCCGTCCCAGACCTGTTCACGACATTCGTGGCGTCGATAACCGTGAAGAAGGGTTGACCCGGATCGCCATTGGCCGCGAGGATGAGGAAGTGCGAATTTCCTGCCGGGTCGGTAGCAATACCGGTTGATATTTCATCCGCGCGCAGGTCCCCGCAGGTTGGATCAGAGAAAGCTCGCCCATTCGCGGATTGCATGCAACCGGTTATTCCATTGGGGATTCCATCGTAGTCAGGGCTGGTGCCCGTTACGATGGTGGCGGTTACTCTTGGCTGATTGTTGGGCGGATTTATGCCTGCCTTTATGTCGGCGATCGTCGCGGTCATGTCGAAGGCAATAACGCTTGCACTCCCATTTCCCACAAACACGATGGTCCCGTCCGGAGTGACCTCAATGCCATTTGGACCCGACAGCGGGTTCAAGTTGTTGGAGCGGGAAGCGCAGCACTGGCCTCCCATGAATCCTCCGATGAAGCCATTGGCACCGAATCCTCCCGCCAGTGAAAAGCCCAGCGTTCTGCATCCGAATCGCGTGTAGTTGCCCTGCGCGGTGGTTATGGGAGGAATCGTGGAGAATTGGGGATCGGTGATGAGATTTCTTGAAGGGTCGAAATCAAAGCACCTGCTGGCATTGTTGCCCGCCTCAGACACTGAGTTGAGCCCGCCCATGGCGGCCACCGCGACCAGTGATGTGGTGCTGAACACAGGCACGTCGAGGCCCACCCGGTCAGCGATGTAGTAGAGGTGGTTGACCGGATCCGCCCAGCCGATATCGAAAATATTGAATGGTCCGCCGGGCTCGCCGGTGGCGTTGTGCTCCGGCACGGGCATGACGGAAAGAAGCGCGACCGACCCACCCTTATCCGTCCCGCAGACCGGACATTGCACCACTCCGGCTCCACCACCGCAGCTGCTGGCCAGGAAGAAAGCAACGACGACTGCGGCAAGGGCTACAACAGGCAGCATTTTCGATCTCATGGAACATCCTCCTGCGATTTTTGCTTGGGGGCCGACCACCAGTTAAGAGACCATTTTGCTTCCAGCGCCTCCGGATGCCCGCGTGCCGGCCCCCGTAAAAAACCAGCAAGTTCGCGCAACCGGGGCGCTGCCGATGCCTGTTAGAACCGGAACTGCACCCCTTGCAACGCCACGAAGTAATTCCGAGGCAGGATGCCCTGCACGCTGGGGGTTCTCAATCGGTCCACGTTGAAGTCAAATTTCAACAGGACCCAGTAATTGAGATACCAGTTGAGACCCGCGCTGATTTGTTCTGTGTGATCGCTGAACGTTGGGAAAGAGGTCGGGCTGACCCCTCCGAAGGTAGCGCCAGGTGCCTTCCCTTCCAGCCACGAATACCGGACTTTCGCTTGCCAGGCGCCCCAGCCAGGGCCACCCGTTTCGCCGGGCGACGGCGGACCAATCACCTGGTGTTTCACTCGGGGAATTGCATTCTCCGGTTCCGTCTCGCCTGTCAGCATGTAACTGAACTGCCCGTAAGCTCCTTTGCCTCTTACTCCCGGAAGCGTCTCGAACCCTGAACCGGTGACGGTCTCCGAGCCCACTCCGTCGCGCTTCATCAGGATCTGCGTGTACTCGCCTCGCAGTCCCCATCTGCCCACGAGCCACTGGAGATGCCCGTTGAACCTCTCGACGTCTCCGTTGATCCGGAACTGGGGGAAAAATGTAAAGATGCTGTCGTTCATTTGTCCACTGAAGCTCAGCTCATTCGACAGTCCCCTGGACCTGGTGTGCGAGGCCGAGCCGCCGACGGCGAATCCTTTCAGCCAGGCACTCGAACTCTTTTTCCAGGGGTAGATGCGTAGTCTGCCCACCACTTCCGGTTCATTTGTGGAGGCATTTGTGATGATCCCCCGGCCATTGAATATTCCCGCCCAATACTGAATCACGCCGCCATCCAGGCTCCCGTGCGCAGTGGCGCCGGGAGCGCGGAATGTTGCAGTGGCGTCCGGATACAAAGTCGAAACGATTGATCGCTCGATAAACTCCACGTTCGTGTCGCCGGTTCCTACTTCCTGAGAGAAGGGCACCTTGAATTGGCCGGCCTGAAATTGCAGGGCCGTCCACGGCTTGAAGTCCACGTACGCGTCGCGAATCGAAATGCCGTTGCTCGCAGCGGAATCAAACAGGAAGGCGTAGTCGATGTACTTGCTGTATGTGCCCTGAACGCCAAATCGGGCCCGGCGAATGGCAAACGTGTCGGCTGGGGCGCCATCGCCCTTGTTGAATTGATATTGTGCATTCAAGTAGCCCACAGGCTGCAGCATAAATTGCCCGTCAGGACTCTTCAGGAAGAAGTGCTCGCCGTTCCACCCGGAAGTCACCGGTGGCGTGTCGGTCGCCTTCTTCTGAAGAACCTCGATCTCTTTCTGGAGGATGTCGAGGTCCGCTGCGGTTGGATCTGGCGCTGACCCAGCGTCTGACGCGACCGCGTTGGCCTGGACCAGGTGGCCGCCGCCTGCCGCCAGCTGGTGGTTAGTCTGGACCAATTGCTGAATCGTAGCCTTCAGGTCCGCCACTTCGCGACGCAACTGTTCGACTTCGTCTTTGGTTGCGGCCTGTGATGTGGGCTTTCCCCGGTTATCAGCAGGTTGATCGCTCTGGGCGTGGACCAGCGTGCCTGGCGCGAAAGAAGACACGACCAAGAGCACAAACAACCTTGTTGGCCAGCGCATATTTTTTCCTCTCGACAGAAGATTTTGGGCCGATGAACCGCGCGTTTAGCACACTCCCCAGAACCGTGTCAAGAAAATCCTTCTCGCCGGAAAAAATACTTGACAAATTTGCAGGGTGGTTGTATTCCTCATTCGCTGATTGGTCCGATAACCGGACCTTATGGGTACCCAAGACACTGATGGCAACGGCCAGGGCCGAATTCGAAGCAGTCAAGAAGACCAAGCTTTACGAGAAAGTCGCCCAGCAGATCCAGGGGCTGATCCGTGATGGTTTGCTTAAGCCCGGAGATATGCTTCCGCCGGAGCGTGAACTGGCTGAAACCTTTCAAGTAAGCCGCAGTTCTCTTCGTGACGCCATCCGTACGCTCGAGGTGATGGGCTTGGTAGAACCCCGCCAGGGTGAGGGGACCATCGTCTGCGAACTCTCTGCGGAGTCCCTGGTATCTCCGCTCTCCACCATGCTTCTAGGTAAGAGGGAACTCGTAAGCGAGCTTTTGGATCTTCGCCGGATCATCGAGCCACCGCTGGCAGCACGCGCCGCCGCTCACGTTACTCCCGATGAATTGAGCTACATGGAAGATATCTTGAAGCGGCAAAAGGAAAAAGTGGATCGCGGGGAACTGGCCGTCGAAGAGGACTCCGAATTTCACTACGCCATCGCCAGCGCCGCAAAGAACAGCGTCGTCCTGAAAGTCGTCGACGTGTTCATGGACCTCTTGCGGGAGAGCCGCGCACGCTCGCTGCAGGTGAAAGGCCGGTTGCCGAAATCATTCGCAGGCCATCGCCGGATCTTGAATGCCATTCGGCGGCGCGATTCGGCCGAAGCAGAATTGGCCATGCGGCGCCATATCGAAGAAATTGAAGCAATCGTTTTGAAAGAGATTTAGCGAAAACGGAGGATTGTCCAATGGGCCGGCTCTTCGCTGTTGAAGTGGTTTATCGCGGCATATTCCAGAAAACTCTGGCTAGGAACATCACGCGCGCGATCGTCCTGGCGGCGCACCATGAAGGCAAGCCGGGCATTTCCTTCGGGCGTTATGGTGACAGCCCCGAGCGCAATGGCATCCCCGCCAAGGCGTTCGCCATCATCGCTACTGACGACATCACGCTCGAAGAGGGCATGGCCAAGTACGAGCCGAAGGAAGTAGACATTTCCATCGCTGTGGACGACACGCTCTGCAAGGGTGTCGAATCCTGGGCTTGGTATGGCTTGCAACCAATCAATCGGCTGACCAAGCCGAACGGCACACTGATCGTGACCTCACGCGAGGAGCCTGCACGACTGATCGAGATGGCCCATCGAAAGGACACCCCTTACAACCTGGCGATTGTGAAAGGCACCGTCAGTTTCTCCGGCCTGTGGGTTTACAAGGACGACCACACCGACGTGCGCATTCTCGGCGCCATCGCCAAATTACTGCCCGAACTGTTCAGCCTCGAGTCGGTGAAGAAGGCCATCATGCAGGAGTGGCACGATCCGTTGAAGGCCACTTCGGCTGAGCGCTCCTTTGAGCGCATGACTTCCGTCCCCGTGAAGCCCGGTCAGGGAAATCCCGAGAAGCCTTATGAATTCGTGCTGCCCAAGTGGTACGAAATGGGGGAGGGCGTCACAATCCCCGCCATTCCTCGTGGCCACCTGATGAAAGACGCGCAGAATGCACAGACCGGTGGATACCAGCCGGCGCGCAATCCAACCTTCAAAAAGTTTACCACCCGCACCATGCGACCAGTCGTGAATTTCGATACCTGTATCAAATGCACCCTCTGCTGGTTGCAGTGCCCAGACTCCTGTTTCGACGTCACGCCCGAAGGCCTCTACGACGCCAACATGGAAGCCTGCTGCGGTTGTGGCGTGTGCGAGGCAGTCTGTCCCGTGAAAGATTGCGTCACCATGGTCAACGAGGTTTCCTTCACGGATAACTCCAGCCAATGGGAAGCCTGGCGCAAAAACAAGACCACTTACAACGTCTGGCTCCAGGAGAAGATCCACAAGAAACACGACCGCTCGCACGGTTTCCGCTACCGCGGTCAGTATGCAGAGCAGATTCCCGCGATGCTCGACATCGCGAAAGGGAACGCCTAAGAAGGCTACTCAAGGGGAGAACCTCGATGGCAACGGCAATGCAAATTGAAGGAACGGTCAAGACCGAGCTGATCACCGGCAGCGAAGCCATCGCCATCGCCTGCCAGCTCGCCGACGTGGACGTGATCACCGGATATCCCATCCGGCCTTACGACACAGTTATGCAGTACATCGCCAAGCTGGTCGCGAATGGCGACTTCGACTGCGAGTTCATAATTGCCGAGGGCGAACACTCGCAGTTTGAAATCGTGAAGCATGCCTCGGCGGTCGGGGCGCGTGTATTCACGGGAAGCAGCGGCGTGGGCTGGATGTACGCCATGGAGTGTCTCACGGTCACGCCGTCTCTCAGGATTCCCATGGTGGCGATGGTGGGAAATCGCGCGCTCGACGATCCCGGCGCATTCGGCGTGGAGCACAACGACGCACTGACGGTGCGCGATCTCGGCTGGCAGCTTGTCTGGGTGGATACCGCCCAGGAAGCCCTGGATACGGCCCTGATTGCCTATCGCGTGGCCGAGGACCGCCGCATCTTC
>JBGPZR010000393.1:0-2740 GCA_041493845.1 Terriglobia bacterium
AAACAGAAGCGCCGGTCCGCAGCGCGATCACAGAGCCTCAGCTCGAAGCAGACGAGCAAGCCGCAACATTGCGCGTAACAGGCTTCACCTCGCGGCCCGAAGTGCAGCGCTCGAATCGCAACGGGATCTATATTTTCGTGAACCGGCGCTTGGTTCGCGACCGCCTGCTGCTGCACGCCATTGGTGAAGCGTATCGCAACATCATGCCGTCGGGAGTTTTCCCCGTCGTGCTGCTCTTCCTCGATCTGCCGTACCAGGAAGTGGATGTGAATGTGCACCCCGCAAAAATCGAAGTGCGCTTCCGGCATCCGCAGTTTGTCCATGATTTCACGCGCGATGCGCTGCGGCTCGCGCTTTCGACTGCGCGGCCTATTCCGGGCTTTCCGGCGGCGCGCGCGGCGGCTGCACGGATTCCTGCGGATTCAATCAGCCCCATGGCGGCAGCAGCGGCTGCGAGCGCTGCCCCCGGTGTCATGCCTGGCCCGCCACGCGCCCAGATTCCCACGGGTTTTGCAGCGGGCGCGAGCGTCGCCGAAGCGCTCGAATTGACGGGCGCGCCGGACCGTCCCATCGCGCAGCGGCTGCAATTCGGCTCGGAAGGAGCGACGAATTTCCCATTCCCGGCGCAGGAATCAGGGGTGATCGCTCCGCAGACAGTTCCAGAGTCGAGAAGGCTGCCAAGCCCCGAGGACATTGCAGATTTGAAGCCGCTCGGGCAGGTGAACGCGAGCTTCATCGTGGCGGTAAACGGCGAGGGCCTTGGGATCATCGACCAGCACGTGGCGCACGAGCGCATCCTCTTCGAGCAGCATCTGCGGGCGCGGCGCGAGGGCGAGCTTGGCGGCCAGCGCATGCTGGTTCCGCTCATTGTCGAGCTCAATCCCAGGCAGCTCGTCATCTTCGAGCAGATTGGCGAAGAGCTGCGCGCGAATGGCTTTGAGGCAGAGCTCATGGGCGCGCGCGAAGTGGCCATTCAGGCCGCACCCGCCGGAATTGCGAGCAGCGACGCGGAAAAACTGCTGTGCGAAATCCTCGACGGCATCGCGCGCGAAAATCAAGCCATCTCGATTGATTCGCTGCAATCGAAAATTGCGGCTTCCACGTCCTGCCACGCGGCAATCAAAGTGAACACGCCGCTCGACACCGCGAAAATGGAATGGCTCCTTGGCGAGCTCGCGAAAACAGAATACCCGATGAGTTGTCCGCACGGCCGGCCCGTCGTCCTGCGCTATTCCGTCCACGAAATCCAACGCGCCTTCAAGCGGATCTGAAATGCTACATCTAAATTGGGCAGAAATATTATTGATTGTGCTTGGCGGCATCTCCGCATTTCTTGTTAATTTGCTGTGGATCGAAATGGTCGCTACTCTCAATCAATTGCGGCCCGAGGCGGAAAAACTGTCCTACTATTCATCGACACCCTGGGACATTGCGAGAAGATATGAGCAAGCGGTGCCAAGAAGCGCCAAACCTTGGGCTGTCCGAATTTGCATGGCGATTACGTTCATTTGCTTCGTCTTGCTCATTTTGAGAATTATTATTCGATAGCGAGGACGATGAAACGATTGATCATCGCGATTGACGGGCCGGTGGGCTCGGGGAAGAGCACACTGGCGCGGCGCGTAGCCGAAATGATGGGCTACGTGTATATCGACACGGGCGCGATGTACCGCGCGCTCGCGCTGAAGGCACTGCGCCGCGGGCTTTCGCTCGATGCCACCGACCAATTGGTGGCTCTCGCGCGCCAGACTCGTATTGATCTGCGCGCGCAGGACGGCACGCAGCTGGTATTTCTCGATGGCGAGGACGTAACTGCAGCAATCCGCACGCCCGAAGTCTCGCAGGGAGCGTCAAAGATTGCGGTTGTGGGCGGCGTGCGGCAGGTGCTCGTAGCGGAGCAGCGCCGCGCGGGGGAGCAGGGGGGCGTGGTGATGGAGGGGCGCGATATCGGCAGCGTGGTGTTTCCCGATGCCGGGCTGAAAATATTTCTCACCGCGTCACCCGAAGTGCGCGCTGAACGCCGCTGGCGCGAACACCAGCAGAAGGGCGAGGCGATTGATCTCGCGCGCACGCTCGAAGAAATTCGCGAACGCGATCAGCGCGACCGCGAACGATCCACCTCGCCACTGGTGCGCGCTCCCGACGCCGTGGTGGTGGACAGCACCGCGATGGAGCCGGAAGAAGTGGCCCGGCTCGTGGTGATGCTCGCGAAGGGCCAATCGACAGGGAGGGCAACCTGAATTCCTATGCCTGCGCACTCCACCACGTTTTGATGATGGATTGGCGGACGAAGAATTCTGCCGCGGATTTTTTACCTTTCCTTATCGGACACACAACTTCATCGCGGAAAAAAGAACGGGGTCAGCGGCGCGTGGAATCGATTCCCTAGGCCGGGCTCGACATCGAGGCAAGAAATTCGCCGTTGGTTTTAGTCTTCGAGAGGCGGCCGAGCAATAGTTCCATCGCTTCGACGGTTGAAAGCGGGCTCAGAACTTTGCGCAGCACCCAGATGCGGTTCAATTCATCGGGCGGCAGCAGCAGCTCGTCTTTGCGGGTCCCAGAGCGGTTGATATCGATCGTCGGGAAAACGCGCTTATCCACCAGGCGGCGATCGAGATTGATTTCCATGTTGCCAGTGCCCTTGAATTCCTCGAAGATGACGTCGTCCATGCGGCTGCCGGTATCAATCAGCGCCGTTGCGATGATGGTGAGCGAGCCGCCCTCTTCGATATTTCGCGCT
>JBGPZR010000272.1:0-3943 GCA_041493845.1 Terriglobia bacterium
ATTGTTGCAGAGCGTGCACGGAATCGGTGTGCGCCCCTCGAGATAATCGCCCACAAACGGCCGGATGACAGTTTCCTCGAACTGGCGCTCGAAATTCACGACGTAGAACGGGACGCCGAGATGTTCGGCGACGCGGCGCGCGTCGTACACATCGTCAATCGAGCAGCAGCGATGCTGGGCGGGGCCGTCGCCGGCAAGGTCCGGCAGGCGGCGCTGGTTCCATAGCTGCATGGTGAGGCCGACGATGCTCTGACCGCGCTCGTGGAGAATTGCCGCGACGGTCGAGCTGTCCACGCCGCCGCTCATGGCCACAGCGACGGTGCATGCGTTCGTCGAGGTGGGCACGCCGGTGGCGTGCAAATTTTCGAGTTGCACGACTGGCTGCACCGCCATCTCGCGTGCGCTCATCGGGCGGCCACCCTGGCGGATGCGTACGGCGAAATGGAGCGGAGGCGCTCGACAACATCTGGAATTACGGCGATCGCGTGGTCGATTTCTTCCGGGGTCGTGGGCCGGCCCAGGCTGAAGCGCAGGCTCGAGCGCGCTTCATCAGGCGAGAGTCCGGCGGCCAGAAGCACATGCGATGGTTCGACGGCGCCGGAAGAGCAGGCCGCGCCGGTGGAAACTGCCACGCCCTGGAGATCGAGCGCGATGAGGAGCGCCTCACCGCCTGCCCCGGCAAATGTCAAGTTCGTGGTGTTGCCAACGCGCCGGGTGCGGTCGCCATTGACGCGCACGGAAGGAACCGCGGCGAGCAGCGCGTCTTCCAGGCGATCGCGCAGCGCTGTGATCCGCTCTGTGTCTGCTGCGAGAATCAGCCGCGCAAGTTCGGCCGCCTTGCCGAGACCAACGATCCCGGGAACATTTTCGGTGCCCGGACGGCGGTCGCGCTCGTGGTGTCCGCCATGAAATTGTGGCTCGAGCGGCGTGCCGGAGCGAACGAAAAGTGCGCCGACGCCTTTCGGGCCGTAAATTTTGTGAGCCGAAATGCTCAGCAGGTCCACGCCGAGGCGACCCGCGTCGAGCGGCAACTTCCCTGCTGACTGCACCGCGTCGGAATGAAAATAGACATCGGCATCCGCGGCAATTTTTCCGATTTCTTCGATGGGCTGGATGGTGCCGAGCTCGTTGTTGGTGTGCATCACGCTGATGAGAATTGTTTCCGGACGCAGCGCTCGGCGAATATCTTCCGGGTCCACAATTCCATCATGACCGACGGGGACAAACGTGACAGCGACGCCTGCTTTTTCGAGCGCCTGGCAAGAATTCAACACAGCGTGATGCTCGATCGCGGTGGTGATGATGTGCTTCCGTGCGGCGGCCGAGGCGGCGATCACGCCGAAGATCGCGAGATTGTCCGCTTCGGTGCCACCGCTGGTGAAAACAATTTCGGCGGGCTTGGCGCCGATGAGCGCGGCGACCGATTCGCGGGCGCGATCTAGAGCGGCGCGGGCCGTCTGGCCGGCCGAATGGATGGAGCTGGCGTTGCCGAATTTTTCGCAGAGGTACGGCAACATGGCGGCGAGAACCGCGGCGTCCACGGGAGTCGTCGAGTTGTAATCAAGATATGTGCGCATCTTGAGGCTCTTCAACTCCCAGAATATCCGCTGCGCGCGAGGGGGTCAAGGCGAGTCACCCCGCGCGCGGAAGCCAATTAGCAGAAGTTGTAAACGCAAACACCTGCGCCGGGAATGCGTTACTGATGGGTCCGCGCTGCCTTGACAGAGGTGCGAGCGTCCGTTAGCGTCGGAGGGTCGGTAAATTCAAAGATGCCGCCCTGAAATGGGGCGCTCCGACGAGCACGGGAGACGGGGGAGCAAACCTTGGCACGGCCCATCATTACTTTGACGACGGATTACGGCACGGGCGACCATCTGGTCGGCGTGATGAAGGGCGTGATCCTGAGCATCAACCCGGAAGTGCAGATCGTGGACATCACGCACGGAGTGCTGGCGCACGATATTCTGGACGGGGCCATAACCATCAGCCAGGCCTACAATTATTTTCCGCCGAAGACAATTCACGTGGTGGTGGTGGACCCGGGTGTGGGCACGCCGCGGCGGCCGATCCTGGTGGCGAGTGACCAGCACTATTTCGTGGCGCCGGATAATGGCGTGCTCTCGGCCGTATATGACCAGACCGAGGCGCTCTACGGCTGGCACATCACTTCGGAGCATTACTTCCTCAGCCCGGTGAGCAACACGTTTCATGGGCGAGATATTTTTGCGCCCGTGGCAGCGTGGCTTTCGAAATCGTGGCAGACCTCCGCGTTCGGCGACCCCATGACGGATTTCGTGCGGTTCGCGATTCCGAAACCCAAGGCTTCCGGAAATACAATCAAGGCCGTGGTGCTGAAGGTGGACAATTTCGGAAACTTGATCACCAACGTGAAGGCGGAAGACGCGCCGGCACTGGTGGCGGCGGACGGCAAGTTCACGATCCGCGTGGGCAACGCGGAAGTAAAGAAACTGCTGCAGACATTTGCGCAGGGAACGCCGGGAGAGCCGTTTGGCGTGATAGGTTCGAGCGGATACTTGGAAATTTCGCTGAACAAGGGTAATGCAGCGCGGACGCTGGGCGCGGCGCGGGGCGCGGAAGTGACGGTGGAGCTGGGCTAGTGCTGGAGCCGGGGCCGAAAGGCGTTTTAACCACAGATGAACACAGATAAACACTGATAGGGCGAAAGACCTAACACCTTCCCGAGTTGCAGTTCCCTTCCTGAAATTCTACGAGTCAACCAACAATGCGAGCGAGTGCAAAGAATTGGAGCGCGCGCGATGCAGTGTGTCAGCGGGCGAGCGACGTAACAATCAGGTACGCGCGCATCTTTGGGTCGAGCCAGTCGCGGAGGGCGTCGCCGAGGAGATTGAAGGCGAGGACGGCGGTCATGACGGCGAGCGCGGGAAAGAGGACGAGATGGGGCGCGTCGAAGAGATGGCTGCGCGCGTCGTTGAGCATGGCGCCCCAGCTTGGCATGGGCGCGAGGACGCCGACGCCGAGGAAGCTGAGCGTGGATTCGGCGAGGATGGCTCCGGCCATGGCGACCGTGGCTTGCACAAGCACTGGCTGCAAAATATTGGGGAGCAAGTGGCGAAGGAGAATACGCGCGTGAGAAGCGCCGAGTGAGCGCGCCGCGAGCACATATTCCATTTCCTTGGCTTGCAGAATCTGCGCGCGGGCCAGGCGCGCATAGCCGGCCCAGCCGGTGACGACCAGCGCGAGAATCACTTTGCCGAGGCCCGGGCCGAGGAATGCAGCGAAGGCGATGGCCAGTAGGATTCCTGGGAAAGAAAGAAACGCGTTGATGAGGACGACGTTGATGAGCCGGTCGAACCACCCGCCGAAATAGCCTGCCAGCGATCCGATCGCGAGACCTACAAGCCCTGCGCCCAGGACCACGCTGATGCTGACGAGCATGGAAACGCGCGCGCCGAAAAAAATTCGGGAGAGGATGTCGCGGCCAAGCTCGTCGGTGCCAAGCCAGTGGGCACCGCTGGGTGACGAGAGGCGCGCGGGAAGATTCTGCGCGGTGGGGTTGGCGGGCGCGAGCCACGGTGCGCCAAGTGCGAGGACTACAAGTAGCATCGTCAACGCCAGGCCCCAGCGGCCGGGGCCGCTTTGTTTCAAGAAATTGCGGAGACCGCTCATTCGAGGCGCACCCGCGGGTCCACGAGCGCGTAAACCAGATCGGTCATGAGATTTACGAATACGTAGGAGACGGCGATCAGAAGGATGCAGCCCTGCAACAGCGGATAATCGCGCGCCTGGATTGCCTGCACCGCGAGGCGTCCCACACCGGGCCAGGAAAAAATCGATTCGGTGACGATGGTGCCGGCGAGCAGCGTGCCGAATTGCAAGCCGAGGATGGTGATGATGGGGATGAGGGCGTTGCGCAGCGCGTGGCGAATGAGGACGGCGAACGTGGAGAGGCCCTTGGCGCGGG
>JBGPZR010000349.1:0-3142 GCA_041493845.1 Terriglobia bacterium
GCATGAGCAGGAAGGGATCGTCATAAGGGACCACCATCGGATTCGGGGCGGGTGTGTCCTGCGGAGGCAAAGGCGTTGGCGTGTTCGTAATCACGATCGCGCCTTTCAGTTTTCCTTTGAACGCATTGAGGTCGGCGAGAGATTCACCTTTCACATATACGACGGGTCCGCTCACTGGCCCGCCGGTCCCCGGCGCCCAGCCATAAGACGCCATGGTCAGCGGGTGTTCCGCGGGGCTCAGGATGCGGCCGCGCGTTGTGCCGCGTGCCCATCCGTGCGCGATGCTCCAGGCCTCCAGATGCGCGCTTGCGAGACCGTAGTCCGCAAATCGCTGCCGCGTCCAACCGTTCGCCTTCTTCAAATTTTCCGAGCCGGTAAGCCGCGGCCCGATCATGTCCGAAAGGTACGCGAGGTTGGCCATGATTTCGTTGTGGTCGTGAATCTCGGCGAAGATTTTATCGTCCGCCTGCGCCTGCGCGTCCTTCGCCGGAGGAGCGGCCTGCTGCGCGTGCAGTCCAGCCAGAGCTCCCGCAGCTCCAAGAATCAGAACAAGAATCAAACCAAACGCTCGATGAGATTTCATGAACTTCGTCCCTCGCTCACAATTTGATTTGGATGATGAAAAGGATGCTCGATTCTATGCGTCGCATTTCGGAAAGACAACCCGCCCGCTTTCCTGAAGCCACTAGACGCGCGGCGCGTGAATCGCGTTTCGCCGCTTCTGTTCTCACCAGCGCGAAAATATGCTAGAAGAAGGGCGGCGCTCGCGCGAAGGCGGAAAATTGAAACTCGCTCTGATCGGAACCCACGGAGTCGGCAAGACCACACTGGCTTACGAAATCTGCTCGCTGCTGAAAAAAGCGAACCACAATGTGGAGCTGGTCACCGAAGTCGCGCGGCAATCTCCGTTTCCCGTCAACGCAGCGACCACGCTCGAAGGCCAGCTCTGGATCCTGCACGCGCAAATCGCTGCGGAACTGGATGCCGGACGCCGCGCGCCGCACGTAATTTGCGATCGCGCCGTGCTCGACAACTATTGCTACCTCGTCAACAAATTCGGCCGCCAGCCTCAGCTCGAAGCCTGGCTCACATGGTGGATGGATACGTATTTATTTCTTGTGGGCGTTCCGCCGATCGAATCGGCCATCACCTCCGACGGTTTCCGCTCCGAAGATCGCGCCTTTCAGGTGCGCATTCACGAACTCTTGTACGAGCTGCTCGGCTCCGCGCCTTTCAACCACCTGCGCGCTCCTGTGTTGTGGCTCGACGCGCGCGACCGCCGCGTCTGGGCCGAGCGCATTTTCGCCGCGGTTGGGCCTCTTCTCGAAGCAGCTGCGCCCGCCCGCGATGCGGCAGCGCGCTAAATTCCACGCGAAATCATGACCGAGCAGACCAGCGCGCCTCCGCCGTCAAATCGCTGGCTCACGCGCGGCGTGCTGGGCATTGGGCTCGCGAGTCTTTTTTCCGATTGGGGCCATGAAGCGGCCACGGCGATCCTTCCTGCATTCATTGCCAGCCTGGGCGCGCCTGCTTACGCGCTGGGCGTAATTGAAGGCGTCTCCGACGGTCTCTCAAGTTTTGCAAAACTCGCGGGCGGCTGGATCGCCGATCGTCCGGCGTGGCGCAAGCCGACCGGCATTGTCGGGTATCTCGCCACCGCGCTTTCCACGTTTGGTTACGCGCTCACGCAGACATGGCCGGCCGTGCTGGTGGTGCGCGCACTCGGTTGGGTCGGCCGCGGAAGCCGCGGGCCATCCCGGGATACGCTTCTTGCGGATTGCGTCGCTCCGGCCCAAGTGGGCCGCGCATTCGGATTTGAGCGCGCCATGGACACGCTCGGCGCAGTGCTCGGACCGCTCAGCGCCGCCGCACTGATTGGCGTGCTCGGCGCGCGCGGCGTTCTTCGGTGGACACTGGTTCCCGGGCTTGCCGCAGCGGTGGCCTTCGCGTTCCTCGCGCCTCGAGGCCGAACCGTCGGGGAGCATCATGCCCTGAGCTTCGCATCCAGTTTCCGCACGCTTCCGAAAACATTTTGGCATTTCCTCGCTGGCGTCTTCGCTCACGGCATTGGAGATTTCGCGCCCACACTCTTAATTCTTCGCGCGACTCAGATTCTTTTGCCCCGGCTCGGCATGGGACGCGCCGCCGCAATCGCCGTAGGGCTTTACACGTTTCACAATTTCGTTAGCGCCGCGGCATCGTATCCAGCGGGAGCGCTCGGCGATCGCGTCGGCAAGCGCGGCTTGCTCGCCGCCGGCTACCTTGTAGCGACCGTCACTTACGCCGGGTTCATCCTCGAGCCGCCCACCCTTCCTGTGCTCGCAATTCTTTTTGGGTTCGCAGGAATTCATGCCGGCATCCAGCAATCCATCGAAAAATCACTCGCAGCCGAGTTACTCCCTGCTGCCGCGCGCGGCTCAGGCTTCGGCGTGCTCGCAACCGTGAATGGCATCGGCGATCTGGTCTCGAGTGTCGTCGTGGGCGCACTGTGGTCTGGCGTCAGTCCAGCGGCAGGCTTTGCCTATGCGGGGATTTTGACGATGGCAGGAGCGCTGCTGATTTATTTTTTCACCGGTCATCGCGAAAGAGATAGGCTCGTCACATGAGACGTTTTTTGCCAACGGCGTTGCATCACACTGCCCGTACGAATCTCAGGTGTAATCGCAGGCCAAATCTCAACTAGGGGGTATCCATGCCTAAGGCATATTGGATTGCGTGCTACCGGTCAGTTTCCAACCCCGCGGCGGTTGCGGAATACGCCAAGCTGGCAAAGCCAGCAATCGAAGCGGCTGGCGGACGTTTTCTAGCCCGGGGCCTGCCTGCGAAAACATTTGAAGCGGGTTGCAACCAACGAACCGCGCTCATCGAGTTCGACAGTGTGACGCAGGCAATCGCGGCATACGAGAGCGATGCGTACAAGGCCGCGTTGCGGGCACTTGAAGGCTCGGCGGAGCGGGACATGCGTATTGTCGAGGGTGTCTCTTGAAATTTACTCTCGAACTTCCGCGATAGGACGGCAGCGGTACGTCGTGGAAGCTTGCGGCGCATTCATTTAGAGGTCAGTTTTATTTTTTTGCGGGTTTGTCTTGGCGCCACCTGGCAGCGCGGGCAAAAATAGCTGCTGCGGCCTGCCACAATCACC
>JBGPZR010000350.1:0-3134 GCA_041493845.1 Terriglobia bacterium
CGCTGGGGCAGAGGCGTGGGCCCGGGCGAGATCGCAATCGTGGCCGCAACCGGTTCGCGATCCGCCATTCGAATTGCAATCGCCGCGCCCATGGAATGCCCCAGGAGGATGGCGGTCTTTGGGTCGATCTTTCCACTGCGGATCAGAAGTTCAACCGCCACGGTGGCGCATTGCTGCGCGCGCGAAAAAGTGAATGGCTCGATGTTGTCGCCGTGCCCGGGCAGATCGAGCAGGTAGGCGCGCAAGCCGTGTCCGGCAAAATCTTCGCCTAAATAAGTCATCAGCCGGCGATTCGCCGAAAGCCCATGAATCAGGATTACAGCACCGGCAGGAGCGACACCTGGGGGAGGCTCGATCACTGTGACGGGCGTGTGGCAGGCGCCTTCGGTGAGCATCAGTTCCTGCTTCGGCAGTTCCCCGCGCCGAATCCATCGGGCGCCAAGAATAAGACAGATTGCCCCGGCAACCGCGAGAGCGATCTCCCAACGCTTCATCGCGTGCTCACCAGTGGATGCTGGGCGCATGGTAGAATCGAGTGTTTCGAAATGTACGCGATAGCAGGCCGGGGGATGCGGAATTGGGAATTGTAGTTTCGCAAGACGAGCTGATTCTCCATCGGAGCGAATGGAAACGCAACGGGAAGCGCGTCGTATTTGCGAGCGGCTGTTTCGACCTGCTGCATCCGGGCCACGTGCGGTTGCTGGAACAAGCACGGGCACTGGGCGACGTCCTGGTCGTCGGAGTCGAGAGCGATGCGGCGATTCGCGCGAATTCCCGCAAGGCAGCGGCGCTAAACAAACATTTCGCGCGCCCGATCACTCCTGCAGCGGAACGCATGGAGATTCTGGCGGCGCTCGAGGCGGTTGACTACGTCGTCGAGTTTGACGCGCCAAGGCCGCGGGATTTGCTGGCGCGCCTCGAGGCCGATGTTGTGGTGGAGGGCGGCTGCGAGACGGATCCTGCCTTCACAGACCGCAGCGAAGCGCGAACAATGGAGCCGAGGATCGTTCACATACCCCTCGAGCCGGGCTATTCAATTTCACGCCTCATCGATCGCATCAAACAACTGCACGCATGATTCTTTCTCTGGTATCCGAGCTTCTCGCGCGGGTGGGTCGCCAACCCGCGGTCGAGGAAGCGCTCGAAGCGCTGCGGCGCAGCGGGGGCGAAGTACGCCTCGCCGGCTTGACCGATTCGGCAAAAGCGCTGCTCGTCGCGCTGGCTCAGGCCGAGCTCGGCAGGCCAGCCGTATTTCTCGTCGAGACGAACCAGCGCGCGGAAGCGCTGCTCGAGCCGGTGCGCTGGTTCTATCGCGCCGTGACGGGCAGGCCCGGGTACCGCGTGGTGCATTTTCCATCTCACGAAGTGCTCCCCTACGAAGACCGCTCGCCGCACGGAGAAATTTCCGAGGACCGCGCGGTGGCGCTGTGGCGATTCGCGAGCGGCGAGGCGGACCTGCTGATTGCGCCGGTGCAATCGGCGCTGTGGCGGATGCGCGAGCCGGAGTTCTATCGCCAGCTTGCGCGCACGCTCGAGCGCGACCAGACCATCCCTCATGAGGAGTTGCTCGAGTTTCTTTCCAGCACCGGTTACGACAAGCAGGTGACCTGCGAAATGCCCGGGCAATACTCGGTGCGCGGCGGAATCATTGATGTGTTCTCACCCGAAGCGCCACAACCTGTGCGCATCGAGCTGCTGGGCGACACCATCGAATCCATTCGCGCCTTCGATCCCAATACGCAGCGCTCGACGAATCCGGTGGAGCGCGCGACGCTGATGCCGCTCACGGAATATCTGCGGCACGCGACTGTTCTCGAGCGGCTGGCCGTTCCGGCAGCGTCCGGGCGCGAGGATGGCGCGGCACCTGCGGGTTTTTATCCGGGCTGGGAGTTTCGCGAAATGCTGAGCGAGACGCGCACGTCGGTGCTCTTCGATCTGGCCGCAGAGCCCCTCATCGTGGAGGACGAACCGACGCTGCTCGCAACCGCGGTGGATAAATATCGCGCCACTCTGAAGGAATCATTCGAGGAAGCTGAAGACCCACTAGCCGAGCCGCCCAATCGGTACATTTTTACGGATGAGGAGTGGAAGCTCGCGCTCCAACTTTCCCCGCGCCTCGGTCTCGAACATCTGGGCATCGCCGAAACCGGCATCGAGCAGCGCGCGCTGCACACGCAGCCGACCACCCGCTATCACGGCAACGTGGCTGCCTTCATGGCCGAAGTGCGTGGGCGGATTGCGGCCGGCGAGCAAGTAATGGTCTCCGCCGCAAGCACCGGTGAACTGGAACGGCTCGCGGACATCTGCCATGAGTACGAATTGCCGTACCGGCTGGGTGAGCTGGAAGAAAATGTGACCGTGGCGCGGCTGGCGGAAGAGTCGAGCGGCGCAAGCGGCCCGGCGATGGTGCTGATCAAGGCGCCGCTGGCAGAGGGAGTGGTGCTGACGGCCGCGAAGATCGTCGTGTACGGCAACGCGGACCTGTTCGAAACGCTTCCGCCCCCGACGCAGCGTTCACGCGCGCGCGCGAAGACGGCCAGCTTCTTCAGCAATTTTTCGGACCTCAAGCCGGCCGACTACGTGGTGCACGTGGACCATGGCATCGGGCAATTCGAAGGCTTGCGGCAGGTGGCCATCGAGGGCGCGAACGGCGAGTTCATGCTGCTGCGCTACGCAGGTGACGCGAAACTGTACGTTCCGCTCGCGCGGCTGGACCTGGTGCAGAAATATCAATCGCTCGGCGGAGCGGAACCAGCGCTCGACCGCCTGGGCACCGGCATCTGGGAAGCGCGCAAGACGCGCGTGCGCAAATCCGTCGGTGACATGGCGGAAAAACTTCTGGCGCTCTACGCCGAGCGGAAGACGGCGCCGGGCCACGCGTTCCCGGCGGACACGACCTGGCAGCGCGAATTCGAGGACGCTTTCGAGTTCGAGGAAACTCCGGACCAGCAGCACGCCATCGAAGATGTGAAGCGCGACATGGAATCGCCGCTGCCGATGGACCGGCTGCTGTGCGGCGATGTCGGCTACGGCAAGACGGAAGTGGCCATGCGCGCCGCGTTCAAAGCCGTGGCGGATTCGAAGCAGGTGGCGGTGCTTGCGCCGACCACGGTGCTGGCGTTCCAGCACTTTGA
>JBGPZR010000131.1:0-6122 GCA_041493845.1 Terriglobia bacterium
AGGTAAACTGAATGCGCTGGAACGAGCAGTGGAAGGAACGCGCGAGCGCCTGGGCCAGCGTGGTCTTGCCTACGCCCGGAACATCCTCGATGAGCAAGTGGCCGCGCGCGAGCAAAGTGGTGAGCGCGAGCTGGATGACGTCTTCTTTGCCCTTGACGACGCGACTGATCGAGCGCTGCAGCTCGGCGAGACGGCTACTGGCGGCGCCCGTCGCGGGTTTGGTGGTTGATTGCAATTCGCCTGGCCTTCTGCTACAAAAAGTACGTGTAGCGCCGGCCTGCCCTAAGCTTCGTGAATGGGCGTCCCGCCGGCTATTTTGTTTGTGAATCCGTGGGCGACTAGCTCAGTTGGTTAGAGCGCTCCCCTCACACGGGAGAGGTCAAAGGTTCAAGTCCTTTGTCGCCCACCATTCTGATGCAGCCGCAAGCGCATTCGAGCGTCCCTTTGCGAAATAAATCTCCGCACCGGCCGGAAACTCATTCTAACGGAAATCCCTGACGACTTATAACCTACGATTCATCCAGGTGTTCGCATCATGCACTCGGCTCCTGTATTCATTGTTTCCTACGGCCCGCCGGCAAAATCTGATCATGTCAACTCTCGGTGGAAGGAGGGCCAAACAGTATGTCGCTGAAAGACAAGCACGCCTTGATCACGGGATCTTCGCGGGGAATTGGCAGGGCCATTGCGTTGAAGTTGGCAGAATGCGGCGCGAAGATTGGCGTTCACTACTATAGAAACATTGACGCAGCGAATGACACGCTCGCGAAAGTGCGGGAGCGCGGCTCGGACGGATTCATCGTTCAGGCAGATGTAAACAGGACCGAAGAAATTCGGCGAATGATGGACCGCGTGAAGAGCGAATTCGGGAGGCTGGATATCTTCGTCAGTAACGCCCGACCGGAAATTCCCGAGTTCTACAAGCCGCCCATGGAGATTCAAGTCGAGCAGTGGCAGCAGGCCATCAATTCGCAGGCCACAGCTTTTTTGCTGGGCGCCCAGTTGGCGGTCCCCTTGATGGGCAGAGGCGGCCGAATCATCGCCATTACGCACTCGCCCGGTGCGCGGTCGGGAAGTTGGCAGCCCTGGGTGGGGATGGGATCGGCGAAAGCAGCGATGGAATCGCTGGTGCGCTACTTCGCCGTCGCTCTGGCCAGGCGCGAAATCACAGTGAACTCCCTCAGCCCGGGCGTCATCTTCGGCGCAGCCAACCTGATTGATGGCGGCGTGTTGTTCGGTCTCCCGCCTGAGGTGCAGCAGGCGATTAAATCCTGGCATGAAGGAGGATGGTGCCCCTCGCGGCGAACGGGGACCCCGCAGGACGTCGCGAATGCAACGATGCTCATCTGCATGGAAGAATCGAGCTGGATGACCGGCCAGATCTTCTACGTGGATGGAGGCGCTTCGATTATGGACACCATATTCCCGCTGGAAATACAGGGAGCGGCTTGAAGCGGCTCGCGCGGACACGGGGCTCGGTAGTGAACTCGTCTTTCCGCTGCTGTGATAACCTTGCCCCATGTCAAACATCCTGCGATTTGTACAGGTATTCGCATTAGGCACGTGGGTCGGCTCGATTTTCTATTTCAGCGCCGCCGTCGCGCCCGCAGCGTTTCGCGTGCTTCAGAGCCAGGACCAGGCCGGCCTGCTCGTCGAGTTCACGTTGCGGCGATTGCACACCCTTGGAGTGGTCGCCGCGGTGGCGTTTCTCTTCGCATCAGCGATTCTGGCAATGTCCGCAAGCGGGTCAGGCAGATCGCTACTCCTCCCGGCAATCGGAGTCGCCGTCATGCTCATTCTGACGGTCATTTCGCAACACGTCGTAATCCGCCGCATGATGAATCTGCGCCGGCAAATGGTCTCCGTCGCCGCCACGCCAACAGACAATCCTCTGCGCGTCGAATTCGACAGGTTGCACCAATGGTCCGTGCGGATTGAGGGCACGGTGCTTCTGATTGGCTTCGGGGCGCTTTTCCTCACGGTACGCAGCAAGCCCATGTAGAGCAACTGAAGCGGGCGCAAGCGCCCGCGCCCACCTGAAGGTGGCCGCTACACAAGCAAGAGCCGGCAAGATGCCGGCGGTACAAGAACCAGCGGCGTTGCGCGCCCCTACCGGCGCTTTCGCGGCGCGGGGCGTTTTTTCGCGGGGCGGCGAGACTTTTTTCTGCTCTCGGCGCGCTTTTTCGCGGGGCGGCGGGGATTTGCGGCGGGCTTCTTCTTGATTTTGCGGGCCTCTGGGCCGGCTTGCTGGACGGCGCGCCACATGTACCAGCTGGCGACGGTGCGGTAGGGCCGCCAGCGCTCGCCGAATTCGGCCAGCTCGCGCGGCTTGGGAATATTTTTCTTGCCGTAGGTGATGGCAAACCCCTTTTGCACGCCGTAATCATGGATGGGCAGGACGTCCGGGCGCCCGAGGCGGAAAATCAGAAACATTTCGACGGTCCACGCGCCGATGCCGCGCACGGAAACCAGCCGCTCGACCAATTCCTCGTCGGACATCTTATGCGCGTCAGCGAGCGTGGGGACGACGCCCTCGACTGTTTTTTTCGCGAGGTCCTTCATCGCCAGCACTTTCGCACCAGAGAGGCCGGCCTTGCGAAGAGTCTGCGGCCGGGCGCGGAGAATTTCCTGGGGCGTGGGGCAGATGCCGTTTGAGCCGAGCGCTTTGATGCGCGCAAAAATCGTGGCAGCGGCTTTGCCGGAGATGCTCTGGTAGGCGATCGCTTCGAGCAGGGATTCGTACACGCTCTCGCACTGGTCGAGCTGGAACTGGAATTCGCCGGTGCGCTCGATGACGCGCGCGAGGCGTGAATCGGTGCGCGAGAGGAATTCGTGTGCGGCAACATGGTCGAAGGGAAGGGAGAGTTTTTCGGTCATTTGTTTGTCCTGGGTGAGGCGTCAGGATACAGGACGCGGGCCTGCATCTACAATCGCAGGGATTTCGACGCGAGAGAAGGAGTGAAGTTAGCGCGGCGGGGCAGGGTGCCGGTGGTACATCAATCCGGCGCGACGAATATTCCTCAGGGGCTGAAGCCCACAAGTATTTGCAGGTTCATGTCGGAGCTCCCTCGACAAGCTCGGGATAAATTCAGGTCCGATCCCCTAAAGTGCGGCGGCCGCCGCTGACAGACCGGATTGGCTGATCTTCCGTCCGATTTTTGTTGGTTACCTCTGGCGCGAGTGTCGCTCGGAAGAGCACAGCCAGGATTGGCTGTGCCACAAAGGGGTACAGACCGGGGACATGTCTGACACTTTAGACCGGGCACATTCCTGACACTGCAGATGACGGGGCGTGTAAAAAGGCGAGATGCCCTGGAAAGCGAGCAGTGTCGTGGACGAGAGGACGCGGTTTGTGTTGGAACGGGAACGCGGTTTGCATACCATGACGGAGTTGTGTGAGGTGTACAACATCACGCGGGAGACCGGTTACTACTGGCTGCGGCGGTACCAGCAGGGAGGGCTGGAGGCGCTGCAGGATCGGGATCGGGCTCCGCGCCAACATCCCAACCAAACGCCGGAGGAAATCGAAGAGGCGGTGCTGGAGTTGCGACGGGCGCACATGAGTTGGGGTCCGCGAAAGTTGAAACGCGTGTTAGAGCGGGAGGAATCGCAGCGACAGTGGCCGGCGGCGAGCACGATCGGCGAGATGCTGGCGCGGGAAGGGTTGGTGGTTGCGCGCAAGAAGCGGCGCCGTGCTCCGCCTTACACGCAGCCGTTTGCTTCGGCCGATGCGCCCAACCGGGTGTGGTGCGCCGATTTCAAAGGCTGGTTTCGAACCGGAGACGGCGAGCGGATCGATCCGCTCACGATCACCGACGCCTGCAGCCGCTACTTGCTGCGCTGCCAGCGGGTGGAGAAGGCCAACTACGAGCGGGTGCGGGCGATCTTCGAGTCTGCCTTTCGCGAGTGCGGCCTGCCAGGGGCCATCCGAACCGATAACGGCGCGCCGTTTGCCTCGCGAGCCGTGGCCGGGCTTTCGCGTCTCGCGGTGTGGTGGATGAAGCTGGGGATTGTGCCGGAGCGAATTGCGGCGGGGCATCCGGAACAGAACGGACGGCACGAGCGCATGCATCGCACGCTGAAGCAGGAAACGGCTTCGCCGCCGGCGGCCCATCGACGGGCGCAGCAGCGGGCTTTTGATCGCTTTCGCCGCGAGTACAACGAGCAGCGTCCGCACGAAGCGCTCGATCTGGAAACTCCCAGTGCGGTGTACACGCGGTCTTCGCGTTGGTATCCGGCACGCGTGCCGGAACCGGAATATGGCAACGCCTTGCAGGTGCGGCGCGTAGCGGAGCGTGGCCAGTTTCGCTGGAAGTGCCAGCGCGTGTTTCTGAGCGAAACTCTGATCGGGGAATCGATTGGCTTGCTGCCGATGGACGATCGGTTTTATACCGTTTACTTCGCGGCATTCCCGATTGCGCGCTTCGACAGCCACAAACTCGTGATTGTGCCGCGGCCCAAAGGAAAGGATTTCTCCGGGCGTGGGGCAAGGGAAGGGGATGTATCCCCTTCCCCTGCACCCCATCCCCTCAAAGCATTGGAGGAAAAAGTGTCAGGGATGTCCCCGGTCTAAAGTGTCAGACATGTCCCCGGCCGCACAAAGGCAAGAGAAAAGAGCCGGCAGCCCTCCACTGAAGCTTTGGCGGGCATTCTGGATGCCGGGACGGTACGAGGGCGAAAGCTATTCCGGAGGGGGCGGGGCCAACGGCAAATCGACGAACGCGATTTTGCCGTCGGGCTGGCGCGCGAGGGCGGGGGCGTAGGCGCCGAGGAGTTCGCGGCGCCACCAAGTGCCCTGGGCGCGCTTGGTTTTCAAATCGGTGAACCAGTATTGCCAGAGGACGGCGCGGACTTGCGTGGGTGGCGGGCCTGCTGCAAAGGGATTGCCGGAGAAGAGCGCGAGGACATCGGGGTCGCTGCGGAGGAGCCGCTCCTCGGTCCAAACAACGAAATGGTTTTCACGCCAGGAACCGAGCGAAGCAAACCATAAATTCCAATCGAAGCGCGGCTGATAGGGCGCGTAAATACCCGGCGGCTGAGCGACATCCTGCGGCTTGTAGCGGAAGGGATAGGCAAGCCATATTTTTCCGTCGCGCGAACCCTGGAATTCGATTTCGTAGCGGCCGTGGGTCATGACGGCGAACAGGCCGTAACGGTTTGCGATGCGGAACGGTTCGAGGAGCCGCACGGGAGTTTCAGGGAGAGGCAAGCCGCGGAAGAGCATCCAGGCAAGCTGCGCGGAAGTTGCGTAGAGGACCCAGAGGAGGCAAACGCCTGCGGTCGTCATGCCTGCGCGCGCGAGAATTCTGTGCGCGCGGACGCGCCAGCTTTCTTGCGGGGGCGGAGCAGCGGCATCGGCCGCAGGCGACCGGTCGATGAGCTGGCGAATTTTCTGCGGCACAACCGCTTCGATGAAGCGATCGTCGAGCAGCAGGAAGCCCAGCGCGAGGACGAGGTAGTTCAAAAACGTGTAATTCGCCGTAAGGATGATGGAAATCTCGAACGGCGTGACGATGAAAAAACAAATGATGCGGAAACGACGCGGGAGGAAGAGCATCCAGACCAGCACCACCTCGATCGCGAGAGTGAGAACCACGGCCGAAGCGTGAAACCAGTGCGGAAGCTGCTGGACGTACCAGCCGAGCCATGTGGGCAGCGGGCCGTTCTGGTAATAATCGTCCATGGCAGTGAGGTTGCGCCAGGCGAGATCGCCGCTCGAGATTTTTGCGACGCCGGATTCGAAATAAATGCGGAACCATTCCCATTGCAGGAGGAGGCGGCTCAATCGCGAAGGCGCGTGCGCGCGCCCGAGGGCGGGGCGGAATCCGGGCGGCGCGTAAAACAGAGAGATGAATCCGGCTTCGAGCAACATGCCGTCTGATTGGTAGCCGGAAAAATCCTGGGCGGCGCTGACGAACGATAGAAAGCAGACCAAGCAAACAGCGAGCATGGCGCGCGGCCAGAAATTCAGCACCAGGAGCAGCGAGGCAATCATTCCGGCCCAGCAGATCGCGAGCAACGCGTGATCGCTCGCGCCGAACCACAAGAGCGTGGGCGCAAACCAGAATCGCTCGGAGTGGATCGCGCCGGAAACAGCCTGCAAATAATCGCCGGCGGGGAGA
>JBGPZR010000367.1:0-2916 GCA_041493845.1 Terriglobia bacterium
AGCCGCCGATTTCCAGCCAGCGCTTCAGCAGATAGAGTTGTGTGCTTTTTCCGGAGCCGTCGATGCCCTCGACAACAACCAGCGCGCCGGGGTATTGGCGCTTCGTCCCAGCCACCTTGACGGGAGCCGTGTCCTCCGTTGCGGAAATATTGGGAAACGTGATAGCCATGTGGAATACGCTCGAATGCAAACGCATATCATACTTCTGAACTGTGAATCCAATATGAAAAATGTGTTACATGGCCGCTCATCCGGCCTCCGGGCACTGGACAAGCAGCGCGCTGTAGGCGTTCCGCAGAGAAAGCGATATTCTTCCCACTCCCGCGTCCAAGCTCGAGATTCAGAGGGAAGAAGGTGATTCGATGGCAGCGGATTTCAGCAGGAAACTCATGGTGAAGCCGGGCAAGAAAGTAAAATTATCCCATTACGATGCGGACGCAACGCTCGGCTGGCAGAAGGGCCGGAAGGCCAAGGAAAGCCTCGCGAAGGCCATCGGGAAGCTGGACGCACTTCAATACTTGCTGTATGCCGAACGAAAGCGCGCTCTGTTGATCGTCTTCCAAGGACTGGATGCCGCCGGCAAAGACGGTACGATCCGGCATGTCATGTCGGGCATCAACCCGCAGGGCTGCCGAGTGGCGTCGTTCAAAGAGCCTTCTGTCGAAGAGGCGGCACATGATTTTCTTTGGCGCATCCACGCGGCCGTTCCCAGGATCGGGGATTTCGGAGTCTTCAACCGCTCGCACTACGAAGATGTCCTGGTCGTCCGAGTCCACAATCTTGTGTCCAGGGACGTCTGGTCGCAGCGCTACGATCAAATCAACAAGTTTGAGGGCATCCTGGCAGCGAACCATGTGAGGATCTTGAAATTCTTTCTGCATATCAGCAAGGACGAGCAGAAGCAGCGGTTCCTCGAGAGGCTTGACGATCCTACAAAGCAATGGAAGCTTTCCGAGGCGGATTTCAACGAGCGGAAATATTGGGACAATTACGAGAAGGCTTATGAGGACGTGCTGGCCCGGTGCAGCACCCCGCACGCACCCTGGTTCATAATTCCAGCCAACAAGAGATGGTTTCGCAATCTCGCCGTTTCTCACATCATCGTCGAGACGCTCGAAGGAATGAAACTGAAATTCCCGCCGCCCTCTATTGATGTGAAAAAATTGAAGTGGCGATGAGGCTTCCATTCGCAAATGAGTTTTTCTGTTAGAATCGCTCGTTTTTAGGTGCCAGATGTTGCGCCCATGTCCTGGATCGCGCCTGCAAAGGAGCGATGGAGTGGCGCCCAAGAATAGACGATGGAAGAAGCCATTTTCCCTCGAAGTTTCTTGAAGTCCTATCCGCGCGCGGTTCGCGGCGAGGGATGCTTTATTTTCACCTCCGAGGGCCGGCGCTACCTGGACGCATCGGGCGGCGCGGCTGTGGTGACCATCGGCCACGGCGTCGAAGAAGTTGCGCGGGCCATGGCGGAGCAAGCCGCGCAACTTGCCTACGTGCACTCCTCGCAATTTCACACCGCCGTCACGGATCGACTCGCCCATAGAATTCTCGCACTCGCGCCTCACGGAATGCGCGCAGGCGGCCGCGTGTATTTCACCTCCGGGGGCTCCGAGGCCACGGAGACGGCGCTGAAGCTGGCGCGGCAATACTGGCTCGAGCGCGGCGATAAGAAGCGCTGGCGCGTGATCTCCCGCTGGCAGAGTTATCATGGGACCACACTCGGCGCGCTCGCAGTTTCAGGCAATCTTCGGCGGCGCGAGCCGTTTGCTCCCATGCTTCCCGAGTGGGAGCACATTCATCCCTGCTTTTGCTACCGCTGCCCGCTCGGGCTCCAGTATCCCTCCTGCAACGTGGACTGCGCTGATGAGCTCGAGCGCCTGCTGGAGCGCGAAGGGTCGGAAGATGTCGCCGCTTTTATTTTCGAGCCAGTGGTGGGAGCAACGCTCGGAGCCGTGGCGCCGCCGGAAGGTTACGTCCAGCGGATCGCGGATATTTGCCGCCGCAACGGAATTCTGCTGATCGCCGATGAAGTAATGAGCGGGATGGGCCGCACCGGAAAAGCATTTGCGGTGGAGCATTGGGGCGTGACGCCGGATATGATCCTGGTCGGGAAGGGGATCGCCAGCGGCTACGCACCGCTGGGCGCGGTGATCGTTGCGGGACATGTTGCCGAAGCTTTCTCGCGCGGCACAGGGACATTTCTCCATGGCTTCACCTACAACGCGCATCCTGTGGCCGCCGCCGCAGGGAATGCCGTGCTCGACTATATCGAGCGCGAGAATCTGTTTGCGCGCGTCGAGCCTGCAGGCCAGGAGCTGCGCGCCGCGCTTGAGCCTCTGCTGAAATATTCCGTCGTGGGCGACGTTCGCGGAATGGGCCTGTTATTCGGCGTCGAGCTGGTGCACGACGCAAAGACGCGCGAGCCTTTTCCACCTGACGCGCAAATCGCGCTGCGGATTCAAGAAGACGCGCTCGAAGCGGGCGTGATGACCTATCCCATACAGGGCTGCGCCGATGGCTCGCGCGGCGATCACATCCTGCTGGCTCCGCCCTTCACCATCACATCCAAGATGATTCAAATGATCGCCGCCGGGCTCGACCACGCCATCGCGGATCTCGAAAAGACTCACCTCGCGGGCACTGGAGGCTCCTCTGCACTCGCCTGATCGGGGTTGGCGCGAGCTTCCCTGCGGCCTCTCTGTGGTCTTACTCGGCGTCGCCGCTCTGGTCGGCGCGCAGGACTCCTCACAAATGTCCGGCTACTCCCGGCGTGCGGCGGAGCAGGAAAGTGCGACCGAGACACGCTACCGGGCACTCATTTCCGCGGACGAAATCACAAAATTCCACCGTTACCTCACCGCCGAGCCGCATCCGGCGGGTTCCGCGCGCAACAATGAGCTGGCGCAATGGGTGGCC
>JBGPZR010000165.1:0-5443 GCA_041493845.1 Terriglobia bacterium
AAGGTCGGCCAGTCCGCGGGAAGAAAGTGTGATTCGGATTCCGAGCGAAGAACGGTTTGACCTAAGTTCGAGGCGAACGTGTAGTACGTCGAAATCGGCGTGTCCTCCGGTCCGAAGATCGTGATGTCCTCCGGGCGGAAGCCGGCATAAATCGCGGTCGCGTAGACGATCAGCGAGCCGAAACCGCCGAAGCCGTTGCCCATGTCGTGAATGATCGGCTCGACCGGAGTCTGGAGTCCGTAGTCGGAGCGATTGCCGTTCAGGCTAGTGTAGTAAGCAAAGCGCGGGGTATGTCCGCCAAAACTGATTTGATCATTGGTTTGGTTGAAGCTGCCATAGGACATGAGAATTTCCGCATCATTGTCGCGCTCGAATCCAGTGCGTGGCACAACGTTGAACACGCCATAGGTGCGGTCGCCATAATCTGCCGAAAACCCACCGCGCTGGACCTCGAGATAATCCACGTCCTTGGGGTCGAATTGCGGGCCGATGTTGCTCGCGATGCTGGTGTTTGGCACAGGAACGCCGTCAACGAGCCAGCTCACTTGATGCCCGCCTCGGACGTGAAGTTGGTCGTGCACCATATACGCGCCCGGCACATAGTCGGTGATCATCGCTAGGCTGTTCGTGCGATTCGCGCCCGGTGTCTGCTCGATGGCCGAGCGGCTGATGAGCGTCTGCGTTGTGGAAGATTCCATATCAATCGTTTCCGCGGCCGCCTTCACCTCTACGCGCTGGCTCACGGCCGAAATATTCATGGGAAAATGCAGCACAGGCGAGCTGCCGGACTGCACCACGGTGCGCTGTGAGACGTCCTGAAAGCCGGAGTGCGTGACGGTGATCAAATATTCGCCAACGGGGACGGCGTCAAATTGAAACACGCCGTCTTGATCCGTTTGTGCCGTGCGCGCCCATTCTGAAGTCGCCGATTGCAGCTTCACTTGCGCGCCCGCAATCGGCCGGTGCTGGGGATCGTGAACGATGCCGCGAATGTTCCCGAAAATAGTCGCTCGCGCGAGCGGCGTTGACAGCAGAATGGCCGCCGCGAGCAGAAAAACCCCGAGCCTACGCATGCCCCCCCCCTATTTGATTTTATTTTTTGAGCCTAAGGAATGCCGGTCAGGCTCGAGGAGGTTCGAAGGGAGCGGAAAGAAATCCTGTGGCAGGTATTTCGGCGCGAGGTGAAGAGATTCCGCGCGACACTTCGGGAATCGCCACGGATACGATCGCGGATGGCGACGTGGGCACGATGGGAGCGAGGAATCCGTAGTCTATGTGATGATCGCCGGCCCTCATGACGCAACTGCAATCTTGTTGGGCGGCGCCATGGGGGCAGAACGCACCCTGGGCCGCGGAACTCTTCATCGGATGATGTATGTGAGCAGAATGCGAGCCGTGCGGCAGGCAACACATGCGGTTGCAATCAGCCGTGCCGGCAGACGCGGCACGAGCCAGCAACGCCAGCGGTGTGGTGAGCAGCGCGATGATCACGAGAATGGCTTGGGCGCGACGCATCGGCGTTAGGTTATCACATCCGGAGTCAGTTCTTCCCTGCAAGAGGCCAGACCCGGGCGAATTGAATTTTATTCCCGTGTTCGAGTTTGCGTTGGAAAAAACTTCGCGGTAGGCTCCAAAAGCCATGTTGCCGTTCAAGCTTGTGTACGATGACCGCTACGACCTGAACCTAGGCCCGCACGTTTTTCCTTCGCAGAAGTACCGCATGGTGCACGACCAACTGTTCGCGGATGGCATCGCCGATGCCGGGGATCTCCTCAAGCCGGAGCCTGCCACCGATGAAGACGTCCTCCGCGTCCATTCACGGGAATACGTCCACAAGCTCAAGACCGGAACGCTGACGCATACTGAAATCATGAGGCTCGAGATCCCCTACTCGAAAGAGTTGATGGATGCCTGTTGGCTTGCTGCGGGCGGTTCGATTCTCGCGGGGCGCAGCGCGCTGGGCAACGGCTGGGCAGCCAGCATCGGCGGCGGATTCCATCACGCCTATCCCGATCATGGCGAAGGATTCTGCGTGCTTCACGATATCGCCATCGCCATCCGCCGCCTGCAATCCGATGGCGCGATCCGGAAAGCCATGGTTGTAGATACCGATGTTCACCAGGGAAACGGCACCGCCGCAATTTTCCGCGACGATCCGGACGTCTTCACGCTCTCCATTCATCAGGAGAACAACTATCCGTATCCCAAGCCGCCCTCGACGATTGACATTGATCTGCCCGACGGAATCGGCGATGATGACTACCTCGCAATCTTCGAGAGAAATTTGCACCGGGCGTTTGATGAGTTTTCACCGCAGCTCATGTTCTATGTGGCCGGTGCGGATCCCTATTGCGAAGACCAATTGGGTGGGCTGGCGTTGACAATCGAAGGCCTCGTACGCCGCGATGCGCTGGTATTCGATTATGCGCGGCGAAACCAGGTCCCCGTGGCGATCACGCTTGCCGGCGGCTACGCACACCAGGTGAAAGACACAGTGCGCATCCACGTCAACACAATCCTCGCGGCGAGCCGCGCAGCGCAGCAGCCGGGTGCTCGCCCCGCTCCGATCGCACAGTGAGCAAGGCGAGTCTGCGGCGGAAGACAGCTCTCAATTCGATGGGGCCAGCGCTGCCTGAATAGCGGAAATAACCGATTCGGAAAATCCGTCCGGCGAATAGCCGTTCACACGATAGGAGATCTTTCCGGTGCGGTCGAGGATCATTACCGTCGGCAGGGAAGCGACGCCGAGAAAATTATCCAGCCCGTCGGCATAAACCACCGGCAAATCCCACTTCTCGTGCGCAAGATAGGGACGGACGAGCGTTTCGTCTTCGTCAGTGTCCACGGCAAAGAAAGCAAGCGCCGGATTTCCGGAATAAGCCTTGGCCACCTGGCCGAGGATTGGTTCGAGCTCGCGGCAAGGGCCGCACCACGTGGCCCAGAAACTGAGCACCACGATTTTTCCCCTCAGCGGCTCCAGCGGCGCAGGCGATCCGTCAAGATTCCGAAGCACGAACGCGAACGTATCTTTTGCCTTTTTATTGTGGGCCAGGGGACCGGGATTCGCAGGCGGAGCAGTCAGGCGGTCATAGGCGGAGAGAATCTCCTCGCTCAGCCCCCTTTCGCTCCCGTGCACCTGAATCCAGAGATTTCCGAGTTTCCACCGGACTTCCCGGCGGTCCACTTTCCCTCCCGGCCCGGTCTCCGGAAGGACGAAGGCGAAAGTGTATTCCTCAATTGCTGCGGGCAGGTCCCTGTGAATCTCCGCGATTTCACCGAGCACTTTCGCGGCGGCGGCGCTTGGGCGAATCGAGAAACTCCATTTCAGGTCCTTTGTCGCGGCGTCAAACTTGCGCTGTGAATCCTCGATCTGTCCGCGCAGAAGATAAAGGGCCGCGCGGAGATTGTCGCGATGATCCTGCCAATCTGCGAGGGAGGATCGCGCGGGCCGCTCATCGGGCTTGGATTTTTCGATGCGATCGAGCACGCGGCTGATGTAGCCGTTCGCGCGCGTGAGGCTGGCCGGGTCTCCCTGCTGCCGCAGGAGATTCACGGCCAGCATCATCATTTCGGAATCGTCCGGCTGAATGGCGATGAGCCGCTCGGCGAAATCGAGGGCGCAGGCGGTATCCCGGAGTTGTTCGCAGGATTCCACCAGCGCGCGAAAGACGCCTGCCCGGCGCGGCGAATCCGGGAATCGCTGGAGATAGTTCTCCAGATTGCGCACCAGCGCCGCGCGGTCGTTCCCGGCATTGGCGAGCGCTTTCTGCAATTCGTTTTCGGCTTCGGCATCGCTTTTTGCGATGGCATCTGCGGATGTTTTGGATTGCGGCGCCGCTGGCGGGGGGTTCTGCGCGTGCGCGCCGTGGCAGCAGGCGAAAAAAATGCTGGCGCAAAATGCGAGAGTGGCGGCGCGCAACATGCTGCCATTCTATCTTGGATTGCAGGCGATGCGCTTTTCAAATCCGGGGCGGGGAGATCAGTGCAAGGCTACGTTTCCCGAGGAAGTTTCCACTTCGACGCGGCCTTTGCCGTCGCCAATGCGGGCGCGCAGCGCGTGTTTTCCGGCTGTTCCCTCCATGACGACGGGAATGGCGGCGTCAATATCTCCGGAGTTCGTCTTGGCGTAAAAACGGAAGCTGGCCTTGGGCGATACTTGCAACGCCACATTTCCCGATGAGGTACGAAAATCCCAGTAGGTGCCGCCCTGCGGATCGCCCGCGACGGCAATATTGCCCGAGCTCGTGCGCAAGCGAAGATCCTCCATCGCGCCCGCCACGCTGACGCTGCCGCTGCCCGCGCTGGCCACAACGGCCCCTGCCGGATAGGTAATTCGAATGACGCCGGAGCCGGTCTGGACGCGGACGTCCCCATGTACAGTCGCGAGATTGATGCCGCCCGATCCCGCCGTTGCCTGGACCTGCCCCTGGATTGTGGCGAGCTGAATTGTCCCACTCCCCGAATGCGCTTGAACATCTCCGGCAAGATCTGACGCAGAAATATTTCCCGAGCCCGAGGTCACAGCTACGGGGCCCCGAACCCCAGCCACTTCGATATTGCCCGATCCTGAAGCTGCGTGAACTTCCGTTTCGGGCGGCACAGAGATCGCGTAGTTGAATACCACGGCGCTTGTATGCGGGCCGGCACCGCCGACTCGGATCAAATTGCCCTCTTGAGAAAAGGGAGGATTCGTCTTCATCTCGTCCGCCCGTTGTTGGGCGCTGTGCTCCGACCATGACTTCACGCGAAAATCGGCGTGGATGCGCACCTCGCCCGCTGAACCCACGGTCACTTTGGAATTACTGGCGCCATTTGTCAGTTCCAGCCGCACGGGGCCGTTGACCGTAAATGTTCGGTCAACCGTGCCCGGCTCGCCCCGCTGGGCGATGCATCCAGCGAGTGGTATGGCGAGTCCGGCCGCAGCGAGAGCTACTGTTGCCAACCCTGCACGTTTTGTGTGTTCCTTCATGTTCATGTGGAAGCAGCCAGCGCAACGCCCGGCGTGACTTCCTATCACCATGATACGAATTTGCGCGGCTCGAAGTTCCGTCATGAGGCTGAGAACGAAAACCTCAAGATTCGCGCCGCACGTTCGTGCCGTCTACTTCGCCTTGAGAAGGGAATTCAGCGAACCCTGCCGGTAGCCTTCGAGATCGAGCGTGACAAACGCAAAGCCCAATTCCTTCAGCCGGACAGCGATCTGCTGCACGAGCTCACCTGCCAGACCGCGGGCGAGTTCATCCGGCGCGAGCTCGATTCGCGCGAGTTCGCCATGCGCGCGAACGCGAAACTGGCGGAAGCCCAGCTCGAACAAGACCGCTTCGGCACTTTCAATTTTCGCGAGCAGCTCGGGCGTCACGGCGATCCCATAAGGGACGCGAGAGGAAAGGCAAGCGGATGCGGGGCGATCCCATGTCGGCAAGCCGGCGCGCCGGGAAAGCTC
>JBGPZR010000400.1:0-2676 GCA_041493845.1 Terriglobia bacterium
AGGCGGGTGGCCGAAATGGGCGGCACAATCGCCTGCGAGAGCCCGCTGAAAAATGGGAAGGGGACGCGGTTTCGTTTGACGCTGCCGCTTGCGGAAGGAGAGGCGCGATAAAGCGATGCGTACAATTCTTATCGTGGACGATGAAGCGTCGGCGCGTTATGGCACGCGTCGCGCACTCGAAGGAAAATACCGCGTCGTCGAGGCAGGCTCAGCAGCCTCCGCGCGTGGAGCCATCGTGAGCGAGCATCCCGATCTGATTCTCCTCGACCTGGTGATGCCTGAGGAAGACGGCCTCTCGTTTCTCCGCTGGCTGCGTGAAAACAGCAATGAAATCACGGTACTCGTTGTCTCGGCGCTGGACACGGCAAAGACGGCGGTCGAAGCTCTGCAAGCAGGCGCCGCGGATTACATCGTCAAGGGATTCGACATCGAAGAACTGCGCAAGCGCGTGGCGAATATTCTGAAGCTCGCGGAACTCGGCGTAGAAAACGAGCGTTTGCGGCGGGAACTCGTTGCCGAAGGTCAATTTGGACGCATGCTGGGCGCATCCGCAGCAATGCGCCGCGTGTTCGAGATGGCGGAGCGCGTCTCGCCTACCGACACAACCGTTCTGATTCTTGGCGAAAGCGGCACGGGCAAAGATTTGCTGGCGCAGGAAATTCACGAGCGCTCGCCGCGCGCGACGAAGCCATTCGTGGCGGTGAATTGTGCGGCGCTGCCGGAAAACCTGATCGAATCGGAGCTATTCGGCTATGAACGAGGCGCATTCACGGGGGCCGCGCAGCAGCGCAAAGGAAAATTCGAGCTCGCTTCCGGCGGCACAATTTTTCTCGACGAAATCGGCGACATGAATTCCGTAACGCAGGCGAAAGTTCTGCGTGCGCTCGAGAACCGGAAAATCGAGCGGCTCGGAGGGTCTCACTCGATCGAGGTGGACGTGCGGGTGATCAGCGCGACGCATCGCGATCTCGCCGCAGAAATTGCTGCGGGCCGCTTCCGCGAGGATTTGTACTATCGGCTGCGCGTGGTTTCTCTCGAACTGCCACCGCTGCGCGCGCATAAAGAGGATCTCGCGCTTCTCGCCGCCTCGATTCTCGAACAGCTTGGCGCGCGCCACGGGCGTCGCGTGCGCTTGACCCGCGAAGCGATGGAGTTGCTGCGCCGGTACGACTGGCCTGGAAATGTGCGCGAGCTTCGGAACGCGCTCGAGCGCACAGTTGTACTCTTCCGCGGCGAAGAAATCACCGTGGCGGACTTGCCCGAAGAAATCCGCCAGGGCACCGGCAGCGTCGCGAGCGCACGAAATGCGGGCGGCGATTCCTATCTCGCTGAAGCTGATTTCCGCGAGGCCAAGCGGAAATTCGAAATCGCGTACCTGAAGCGCAAATTGGAGGAGCACCACTGGAATGTTTCGAAGACGGCGGCCGAAGTTGGGCTGCACCGCCAAAGCTTGCAGGAAAAATTGCGGGAATTAGGAATTCAGCGGCCAGGAAAATAGGCGGAAAAGACACGGGCAACCACAGACGAACACAGATTAACACCGATGAACGGCGAGGATGGAAGTCGCGTTTCGAGCGGGAATTGACGAACAGCAAACAAATCGCAGGGTTCATCCTGGCAGGCGGGGAAAGCTCGCGCATGGGGTGCGACAAAGCGCTGCTGGAATTGAACGGGGCGCCGCTCGTGGTGCGCACCGCGCGACTGGTAGAAACCGTTGCCGGCACACTGACAATCGTTGGCGCGCCCGAACGGCTAGGCGGACTCGGCTTTACGGTGATCAGCGACGATTGGCCCGGAGCCGGCCCGCTTGGCGGAATTGCGACGGCGCTGCACGCAACGAAGGCATCGTGGAATTTAATCGTAGCGTGCGACCTGCCCTATCTGACGAAAGTCTGGCTTGAGCATATTGTTGCGCGCGCGCTGGCCTCCGCGGCCGATGCGGTGTTGCCGATGAATGAGCGCGGCGCCGAGCCGCTCTGCGCCATTTATCAAAACAAATGCGAGCCGGCGATTCGCGCTGCGCTCGAGCGCGGCACACGAAAAGTTACCGACGGCCTCGCCGGGCTGCGCGTGGAATCCATAGAACCAGCCGAATGGAAAGCCTTTGATTCCGATGGCCTCCTATTCAAGAATATGAACTCGCCCGCGGACTATGAGGAGGCGAGAGCCCGGGCTGGCGGGCGTGCCGGACGATGAGCGAACACTATTTCGAATTCCGCGGCGTCTCGAAATCGTTCGACGACAATTCCGTCCTGAAGGACGTGACCTTCTTCGTCGAGCAGGGCGAAACGGGTGTGATTATGGGGCGCAGCGGCGTGGGCAAATCGGTGTCGCTGAAGCTGCTGCTTGGATTCCTGCAGCCCGATGCGGGCAGGATTATTGTCGCGGGCCAGGACGTCACGGGATTCTCCGAGGAACAGTTTTCTGAGATCCGCCGCCGGGTGACCATGGTGTTCCAGTCGGGAGCGCTGTTTGACTCGCTCACCGTTGCGGAAAATGTGGCGTTTCCGCTGGTGAATCGCGCCGGGCGCGAAGACGACGAAGAAGTGGACAAGCGCGTGCGTGAATTGATGGAAATGCTCGAAGTTTCGCAATTTGCGGACCGCTTGCCCTCCGACCTGAGCACGGGGATGAAACGCGCCGTGGCCATCGCGCGCGCCCTGGCAGAAAATCCGG
>JBGPZR010000346.1:0-3164 GCA_041493845.1 Terriglobia bacterium
CCTACGTGATCAACAACCCGTTCTGGTGGACAGCGGACGACAAGTTCTTCAACTATTCCGTGGCATCGAAGCTGGGCGTGGCCATCCCAAAGACAGTGCTGCTCCCGCAGAAAGCCTACCCCGCCGATGTGGACATCAATTCCGAATCGCTGCGCAACTTGAAATACCCGATTGACTGGGACGGGCTGCTCGATTATGTGGGGCGGCCTGCGATCCTTAAGCCGTTTTCCGGAGGCGGATGGAAGCACGTCTACAAAGTGAACAACCGTGAAGAGCTGCTGGCGGCGTACGACGGCACTGGGCCGTATTGCATGACGCTGCAGGAATTCATCGATTTCAAGGAGTACGTCCGCTGCTTCACGTTCGGCAAGATGGACATCCTGCCCGTGGCCTATGATCCGAAAGAGCGGCGCTACCTGGTGAAGCACGACTATCTCTCGGCGGAGTTGGGCGCGCGCGTAGTCCGCGATGCGCAGACGATCAATCAAGCGCTGGGCTACGAGATGAACACGGTTGAATTCGCAGTGAAGGATGGCATTCCCTACGCCATCGATTTCCTGAATCCCGCGCCGGATTTCGAGCGCGATCGGATCACCGAATTTTATTTCACGCACGTGGTGGATCGCATGGCGCGACTCGTGATTGACCGCGCGCTGCACGGCACTCCGGCAAATTCCTGGCCGCGCTGGGAAGAAATCCTGGGTGTGGGAGCAGCATCGGGATTTACGGGCGCGCCGTCGAAATCGCGAGCTGGAGCGAAGGGCGCATGAGCGGTGGTTCGGTGCAGCCTTCCCGAACTTCGCCTTCTCCTGTGGACGCGTGGCACGCGCTGCTGCGGCCTGACGTTGAGCTGACTCCTGCATTTTGTGCCGAGCTGGCTGCGCGATTGCGCGCCAAGCGGCTCACCTTCGGCGATCGTGTTCACTGTCCCTTCCTTCGTCCATTTTTCATCGATGAGCCTGATGAAGCGCGCGTGCGTCCGGTGGCGGAAACAATCGCCGCGCTGGGCGAGCGCGCGGTGGAGGCTGCGCTTGCTTCGCGCGAACTCCTCGCGCAGGTCGGACTGAGTCCGGAAGAAGAACGCCTGGCGCGAATTGAGCCGGGATACAAGACGGCCAGCACCGCTTCGCGCCTGGATGCGTTTCTGCTGCCGGACTCCTTGCAATTTGCCGAGTACAACGCCGAATCCCCCGCCGGGCTGGGCTACGCGGAAACATTGGCGGAAGTTTTCCGTAGCCTGCCGATCATGGCGCGGTTCGAGGAACGCTTTCGGGTGGAATCCTATCCGCTGTCGGCGTCGCTCCTGGAAGCGTTGCTGGCGAGCCATCGCGACTGGGGAGGTAGTTCCGCAAAACCTCTGATCGCGATTGTGGATTGGCGCGAAGTGCCCACCTGGAGCGAGTTCGAAATTCTGCGCGAGCGCTTCGAGGCTCGAGGAATCCCGACGCTGGTCAGCGACCCGCGCGATCTGCTGTTCGATGGCCGGACGCTTTCGGCGCAAGGCCGGAAAATTGATCTGGTTTACCGGCGCGTCCTGATCAACGACATTGTGGCGCATCCCGCGGAATGCAAGGCGCTGGTGCAGGCCTATGAATCGCGCGCCGTCTGCGTGGCGAATACATTTCGCTGCAAAATTCCGCACAAGAAAGCGTTTTTCGCTGTGCTGACGGATGAACGAAACGAAAAGCTGTTCAGCGCCGCCGAGCACGCATTGATCCGTCGCCACGTGCCGTGGACCAGACGCCTGGAAAACACACGGACCAACCGCAATGGCGAAACAATCGAGCTGCTGAAATATGTGCGCGCGAACCGCGAGAATTTCGTGATGAAGCCCAACGACGAGTATGGCGGCACAGGCGTAACGCTAGGCTGGGAGACCGATTCAGCGGCATGGGATGCTGCCATCCAGAAGGCCATCGCCGAGCCGGAAAAAGCCTGGGTGGTGCAGGAGCGAATCAAGGTGCGCCGCGAGACTTTCCCCTACGCTGATCCGCATGGCAGCGTCACCATGCGCGACATGCTGGTTGATTTCGCGCCGTATCTTTTCCGCGGCCGTCTCGCTGGTTATTTGTGCCGGCTTAGCGCGACGGGGCTCGCCAACGTGACTTCGGGAGGCGGGCAGGTGCCGGCATTCCGCGTGAGCCTACGGGCCTGACGCCTGTGGTAACGAATTTCACTCTTGCGAGTCAAAAACTTGGATGTATCTGCGCGAACATTTGCTGATGCCGGGCGATGACACACGCGAGGAGGTCAGGGTAAACTAAATCACGCAACCTATGAACACCGACACATTAAATCCAGCGCTCCTCCCGGGAGCGCGCAACGCGATTGAAACCTGCCTGGCAATTCTTCCCGGCGAAAAAGTGGCGCTGATCTTCGATGAACTGAGCGAAGAAGTTGCCGCAAGCCTGAGGCAAGCGCTCGAAGATCGGAAGGCGATTGCCGCCACTTTCCGGATCGAGGATTACACCGCGCGTCCTGTTGGGTCGGCGCCGCCGGAAATTCTCGCCGGTCTCGAAACCGCCGATGCCGGGATTTTGTGTATGCAGCCGCTCGAGGGTGAGCTGGGCGCGCGCAAAGACATCGTCGCCGTCGTCGAGCGGCGGCAGATCCGTTACGCGCATATGGTGGGCGTGACTCCGGAAATCATGCAGCAGGGCATGCGCGCGGACTACAGGATGGTGGACCGGTTGAGCGAGCGCCTGCGCAGCCGCATGCCGTCCGCGCGGTCGCTTACTGTGCGCACGGAAGCCGGCACGTCGCTCGTGGCCAGCTTTGATGCCTCCCTCGACTGGGTGAAAACCAGCGGCCTGATCAGCCGCCGCTACTGGTCGAACCTTCCTGCCGGCGAAGTTTTCACCACGCCAGCGCGCGTTGACGGCACGTTTGTGTGTGACGGCACAGCCGGCGATCACTTCTGCGGGAAGTATGGGGACCTGCAGCGCACGCCGCTGGTGGTTGAGATTCGCGATGCGAAGATGGTGAAAGCTACTTGCGCGCGCAAGGACCTCGAAAAAGAATTTTGGAGCTATTGCCACACGGATGAGAACAGCGACCGGATCGGCGAACTGGCTTTCGGCACAAATCTTAGCCTCTCGGACATGATCGGCGTGCTGTTGCAGGATGAAAAACTTCCCGGCGTTCACATCGCTTTCGGCGATCCC
>JBGPZR010000394.1:0-2733 GCA_041493845.1 Terriglobia bacterium
CCGCCGGCAACGACACGTTGATGCGCCCGTCGCCCGAATGCAGCCTCCAACTGTTCGCCACTTTCGAACCATTCATCACCCGTGCTTCAATATTTCCGTCGCCTGTTTTCAGATTCAACGCATCGAACCGGCCATCGACGGTAATGTGCCCGTCGCCCGTATCCACCATGAGTGAACCGTCCAGGCCGGACGCGGTGATGTGCCCGTCGCCTGAATGCATGTTGACGTCGCCCTTCAACCCAGTCGCATTCACGTGGCCATCGCCGGTATCAATCCGGATCCTTCCGGCCACCGCCTGCGCCGAAACGTTTCCATCGCCGGTGTGGACGTCGAGATCCAGTTCGCGCGGGACGTGGACTTCGATGCGCACGGAATGGTGCCGCCCGCCCCACCACGACCAATTGAAATGCGGCAGCTTCACATTGAGCGTGACGTGATCCCCATCCTGGTGTTCCTCGACGCGCACTTCGTTCGGTCCGATCTTGTATCCCTGGGTGGTGACGTGGGCATCAATTTGCTTTTGGTCCGTGGATATGATGGTTACGTCGCCATCGTCCGTGCCCACGCGCAGGTCGGCGCGACCGCTGATCGTGTAGGTCTTCGACCATTCATCCGCGCGGGCCGGGGCGGCCGTGAACGCTGCCGCAAACATCGCCCCCGCCACTACTATGCCGGCCAATAGTGCTCGTCTCATTTTTCTCGCTCCGCTTGCTACAGCCGACACTGGCTGTGCTCACCGTCTATAGAGTTCGTGCGCCGCGCGTCAGGTGCCCGCCCCGGCGTTCAAAGAGAGGTACGCGAGATCGCCCGAGAAAGTTCCCCAGACATTGAACCGGCCCGCGAGATTCCGCGCCGGGCTGGTCTCGGACTAGGCTGATTTCCGTTTCGCGGCCCTGGCCTTTGAAGCATGGGGCTTGGCCCTGAGAGCAGCCAGAAAATGCTCGAGCGGCAAAGTGTTGATCACTTCTCTCTTCTCGATCCAGCCGCGCCGTGCCGTCTCCACGCCATATTTCATGAATCGGAGGTTCGCAGTGGTGTGCGAGTCCGTGGAAATCACGATCTTTACGCCGCGTTCCTTGGCCATCCGCAAATGCACATCCTTCAGGTCCAGCCGATCCGGATAGGCGTTGCACTCCATGGCCACTTCATGCTTTTTTGCCGCATCCAGAATTTTTTCCATGTCGTAATGAAACGGGTCGCGCCGCAGCACCAGCCGCCCCGTGGGGTGAGCGATGATCTGTGTATAGGGATTTTCGATCGCGGCCAGCAGGCGCTCGGTCATCTCCGCGCTCTCGAGGTTCATGTACGAGTGCACCGAGGCCACCACCACATCGAGTTGCTCGAGCACTTCATTGTCCAGGTCGAGCGAGCCGTCCTTCAAAATATCCACTTCGATACCGGCCAGCAGACGGATACCCGGCACGCGTTCCTGTGCGGCATGAATTTTCTTGATCTGCGCGAGCGTGCGCTTCTCGTTCATTCCGTTCGCCACCGTGACGGCTTTCGAGTGGTCCGTCAGCGCGATGTACTCATACCCAAGCTCCTTCGCCGCTGCGCCCATTTCTTCGATGGAATTTCTGCCGTCGGAAGCGGTGGTATGCATCTGCAAATCGCCGCGAATATCCTCGAGCTTCACCAATTCCGGGAGCTTGCCCTTTTCGGCCGCTTCGATTTCTCCGGTCATCTCGCGCAATTCGGGCTCGATGTACTCGAGCTTGAGTTTCGAGTAGATTTCCTCTTCGGTTTTTCGCGCCACCACCTTGCCGCCCTTCAGCGTGGTCAGCGCGTATTCATTGAGCGTCCAGCCCATCCCGTTCGCGCGCCCGCGCAACGCAACATTGTGTTCTTTCGACCCGGTGAAGTAGAGCAGGGCGGCGCCGAAACTTTCTTTGTCGAGCAGGCGCACGTCCACTTGCAGCCCGCTCTCGAGCAGCATGCTGACTTTGTTTTCTCCATGCGCCAGCGTTTGCTGGATTCCCGGATACTTCAAAATGTGCGCCGCGACGGCATCCACATCTTTTTGCTTGTCGTGTCCCGGCCGCATGGTCACAAGCAAGTCGAGATCGCCCACGGTTTCTTTACCGCGCCGCACCGAGCCGGCCGGGGTGACCGATTCGACCGGCTTGCCTGCCTCCGCGATGTACGCCGTCAATTTCTGCGCCGCTTCATCGGCCACGTTAATCAGGAACCGGCCGGAGGAGCGCTTGAACAAATCGGCCGCCTTCAGAATGTTCTGCTCGCTCTTTTCGCCGAAGCCTTCGAGCTCGCGCAGCTTTCCCTCGCGCGCCAGTTTTTCTACGCCCTGGACAGTCGCTACCTTGAATTTCTTCCACAGCAGCGCCACTTTTTTGGGGCCGAGCGACTGCAGTTCGAGCAGATTAAGGATCGTGGCGGGATATTTCTTCAGCAGCTTTTGGCGCAGGCTGTAGTCGCCGGTCTTCAGGATTTCGTGGATGTGCTCGGCCATGCCCTCGCCAACACCCGGCAGCGCCTTCAACTTTGTCTCGTCCTGCGCGAGCACCTCGATGCGTTCCGGCAGGCTGTCGAGCAGCTCCGCGACCCGTTCGTAGCTGCGATAGCGCCCGATGATGGCTCCGTCAATTTCGAGCAATTGCGCCGTCTCGCGCAGAATCTTTGCCACTTCCTTGTTGTCCATGGGATTCCCTCGCGCCCCACTCCATCAATTCGCGCACGATTATAGTCGGACACGCTTTCCTATGTCCAAATCCGCGG
>JBGPZR010000035.1:0-10900 GCA_041493845.1 Terriglobia bacterium
AGTGTTGCTCGCTGCCCCCCCTGGACTATCCGTCTTGCAGGACTATTTGTGGCCGATTGCGCGAACAGGGGCGCCCTTGCCAGTGCTGCTGGCGGCAGGCACGCAAACCGGCCCGGCATCTGTGGTGAACGTGTCGTTGTCGGAGAACCAGCCGTGGATTCCAGTCGACTGCGACGAGAAGAACCACGAGAAGAACGCCAACTCCTGCAAGTGGTAGGTGAAACCATTACGCCCGCCAACCGGCGAGAAATTGGTGCCGCTCAACGGGTCGCCCACTTCCAGGTTGTTCTGGCAGAATCCTGGCGGTACCTGGCCAACACCGCCCCAGTTCGGAGTTGGATTGTTGCCGAACGGGTCGTCCATCCATTCCGCTACTTCGTGCGAAAGTGTATTCGCGTCTCCCTGTGTAGACCCGAACAGACCAGTGGTGTCGAAGTCTGAAGGCGAGTAGGTCTGAATCGGGGTGTTGGCGGTGGTGCCGTGGTAGCCGAGAACGCAGCAGGTGACGAACACTTCATTGATGGGCGTGAACGCCAGCACAGTGTTGTACAGCATGAAAATCGGGAAGTTGCCCGCATTCACTTGCGGCTGGAGCGCGGGAAGGACATTTGCGTCCAGGAAGGCATCGAAGAAATCGATGTCCACGATCCCGAATGGCCCGCAAGCCCCAAACTCGGGAGGAAGAGTGATTCCGTTCGCCGCAGGAACATTGATGACGAGCGGAGAGAGCGTCTTGATAGGATCGAGGAATGTGTGATAGTCCTCTTGGCCTTCTTTCGTCAGGACGTTCCAGAAACTGGCGCGCTGAAAAGCGTCCACGTACTGTGTGCGGCCGACATCGACGCCGCCAACGGAGAAATCATAGCTGTCGAACATGGGTGTGTGCTGGAAGAGCTTGAGGGGGTTGTTGTTCGGCGCCACCAGACAGGCATTGTCGTTCTGAGTCGGATCGAAAGTGGTAACGCCCGGGGCTGTGGTGATCACCCCGTTCTGATCAAGACCCGTGCCGACCGTGTTGGTAGTCAGAATCACCGGGATGATGAACGTCTTCACGTGGGTTTCTTTGTTTCCATGCTTTGAGAATGGGTCCGCACCAACCATTACGCCCGTGTAGTTCTGGCCATCCCGGTCGGATTGGACATCGAAAGTGAACAGAGGCAAAGAAGAAGACTTGCTGGCACTGCCCGCTGCGACGGCGTTTTTCACCGCTTCAGCGTCAGCAGTCCGGGCGGCCTTCGTTGCGTGACGAATCTGCAGTTGCGGTTTTGCCTTTTGCGCTTCCTGCCCAAACGCTGCGGATGCAGCAGCGCTCAGGGCAGCCATCGCACAGAAAACGACTACCAAGAGTTTGCGATCCACTTGTAAACCTCCTCGTGACTTTCTCTGAATAGAGATATCCTGCACGGGCCCGTAGCCTGTCCACTTCATTTTTATTTGTTGGTAGACTTCCAGTGCGTCTCGAGGCTGAAGCACAACTTTTGCGGACAGGGGAATGTCCGGCCTTCGATTCGCGCTGGCGCATTCTCCTGCGACGCGTTTTCCGTGTCAATAAAAAAGTGCACAAAGCCGCATAAACATTGATGATTTCTCGCTATCAAGTGTCCGCTTGTTGCAAAAATGAACATTGGTCAGGAAAAGCCATCCGGCCAGGAGCTCTGTGCCCTCCGCTTATTAGGAGTATAATTCATCTTAATGGGGCAATTCTTTCTGCTGCGCGGGGCACGGAAGATTCCACAAAGCATATTGCTCGATGAATTTTGGAAAGTCGAAAAGATTAGCCACAATTGTCCAAAGATTTGCGCATCCTTGAAGTCAGGCATCAGCCATCAGGAGCGGCTCGACCGAACCTTCCCCCGTTTCCACTGTGTGGCATGCCAGGCGGCTGTTGAGCCGTTCGAGCTCTCCTGTCAGGTCTTGAGGATTTTTGACGACTTGCTATGCTGTGGTCCGAAAATGTGACAGGGGGGGAAATCAGGTATGAATCGGTCTAAGTGTTTTGCGATTGGCATGGCACCGGTGCTCGCGGTGGCAGCAGTTGCCTGCCTCCCGATTCTCCGCACTGGTGCCACAGACTACGGCGGAACCTCTCAAAACGCTTCGCAGCGCGTCTTGAAAGGGCAGGGGGCGCTGGGGGATTGGCGGACGGACGCGCCGGGCGTTCGGCGGCTCATCACTCCGGGCGACATGCCCAAGCCGTTTGCAACGCCATCGTCGGACAATGACGCAAAATTGGTGGCACGGCCCGCAGGTGCATGGCCCCAGGTTCCACCAGGTTTCAAGGTCGAGCAGATTGCCACGGGCCTCGAGAATCCCCGGTTGATCGTTACAGCTCCGAATGGTGATTTGTTCATCGCAGAGAGCGCGCCGGGACGGATCCGCGTCCTGCGAGGAGTCGAGGGCAGCAGCAAGCCCCCGACGCTGGAAGTTTTTGCCAGCGGTCTGCGCCGGCCCTTCGGGATCGCATTTTATCCGCCGGGACCAAATCCTCAGTTCGTTTATGTGGGCAACACGGATTCCGTGGTTCGGTTTCCCTATCAGAATGGGGATCTGAAAGCGCGCGGGCGGGCTACAACACTCGCGACGCTGCCGGGCGGCGGATTCCTTCACGGTGGTGGACATTGGACGCGGGACCTCGTGTTCTCGAAAGACGGGCAGAAAATGTTCGTGTCGGTGGGATCGCACTCGAACGTGAGCGACGATGCTGCCGAGGACCATCGCGCCGATATTCTGGAGTTCAATCCGGACGGCTCCGGCGAGCGGATTTACGCCTCCGGAATTCGCAATGCGGTTGGCATCGCCATTCATCCGACGACAGGGGAGCTCTGGGCATCCGTGAACGAACGCGATGATCTGGGCGATGATCTCGTTCCCGACTACATCACGCATGTAACCGAAGGTGGCTTTTATGGCTGGCCCTGGTATTACATCGGTGCGAATCAGGACCCGCGCCACGCGGGCAAGCATCCGGAGCTGCGCGACAAGGTCCTGATCCCCGACGTCCTGTTGCAATCGCATTCCGCGTCGCTGCAACTGGCCTTTTATACCGGTGCGCAGTTTCCGGCCGAATACCGCGGGGACGGATTTGCCGCCGAGCACGGCTCCTGGAATCGTTCGAAGCGCACCGGGAACAAAATCATCCGCGTCCCTCTGCGCAACGGCAAAGCCACCGGCGAGTACGAGGATTTCGTCACCGGATTCGTTACCGAATCTGGAAAAGTGTGGGGCCGGCCGGTTGGCGTTACCGTGGCGGCGGATGGCTCACTCGTATTCACCGACGACGCCTCCGACACCGTCTGGCGCGTGAGCTACACAGGCAGCAAGTAGCCGTGACCGCATCAGCGTGCTACGCCGCCAACAATCCCGAAAAGCAGTGATTTTCAGGGGCTTTTTCAGGGAATTATATAAATAACTACATTACGCGTGCTGCGCCACGGCTTGCTGCCGCGGGCGAATCACGGAATCCGCGAAGCGCTCCATCTCTTCCATTTGTGGGCTGAACTGAAGCAGCAAGAGACCTACACCCGCTTCCTCAAATTTTCCGATGCGGTCGGCCACCTGCTGCGGCGTGCCGACGAGACCGGAACGCAGGCCACGATTCGACACGGAATAATCTTCCAGTGAAACGCGCTGCTCGAGCTGCGTGTTCGCAAGCCACTCCTGATAATTTTGGTATCCGGCGGCATTCTGCTGCACATCGGTGATGCGCCGCAGCTCTGCCTGCGCTTCCGCTTCCGTTTCGCGCACGATGGCGTAGGCTGCGACGCCATATTGCATCCGCGGCAGATTCTTTTTCTCGCGGCGCGCGGCCATATCGCTGATCTTTCCTGCGATGCGCTCGGGCGGATCGCCGTGCATCACGTAGGCATCGCATTTTTGCGCGATCAATTCTTTCGCTGCTTCCGATTCGCCGCCGGCATAAATCGTCGGGCGCGGCCTGGCAACCGGCTTCGGCTGCAGCACCAGGTCGTTCACGGAGTAATAGCGCCCGGAATAGTTGAAGTGGTCCTGCTTCCACGCTGCGTCCACTACATCCAGCCATTCGGAAGTTCGCGCGTAACGGTCGTCGTGCTGATCGAATTGCACGCCGTATTTTTTTGCCTCTTCCGTCCACCACGACGACACCACGTTCAGCGACACTCTCCCCCGGCTGATCTGATCAATGTTGGCGGCCTGCTTCGCGAGCAGCGCCGGAAGATGAAACGTCGGCCGCACCGCAATCATCAGCTCGAGCGATTCGGTGACCGCTGCGAGCGCCGCAGCCGTGGACCAGGCATCGAGCGAAGGAGCGTCCACGCCCTTGATGTCGTTCAAGTTCAGCTCGGCGATCAGCGTAAGGCCGAACCCGATCTGTTCGCTGCGCCGCGCCAGCCGCGAGACGTAATCCCAGCTCGCCTCCATGCGCTCATCTTCGACGTTGCGCAGCCACCCGCCGAAAACGGGGAGCCAGTATCCGTAGCGCATCAGCGCGCCTCCTGAATCAGATAATCCACCAGCCGCTCGAAGGGATCGAAGCCGACGACGCGCGGGCCGTCCGCGACAAAATTCGAGAGCGCATTGATGTCGTAGTAGTAGAGCTGGCCGTCGCGGTCGTCCACGATATATTCCGCGCCGCCCACTTCGATGGTGGTTTCGCGGAAGATGCGCTCGACCGCCGCGATCACCTCGGGCGGCGGTTGATAGCCTTCGACGCGCAGCCCGGTCTTCGCTCCCTCGATCACGCAGGTTGTTTTCAGCTCGGCGCCGTCGCTGGTCTTGCAGATGTCCATGGGGCAGAGGTCGAAAGTTTCGCCGGACGTGAACACCTTAATGCCGTAGAGATATTTGTAGCCGATGGTCTCCACGCGGACGATGTGGTCGCCGCGCGCCGGGATGAATTCCTGCACGATTCCGACGGAATCAAGCCCCAGATTGAAACTCTCGTTCCTCGCCGCGCTCTCGAGTTGTTCGGGCGTGTCGAATTTCGCGATGCCGACGCCGCTGCCACCGATGTTGGGCTTCACGACCACGGGGAAACGCATGCCGCGAGCAGCCTCGGGCGCCTGGCTCGGATGATTGATCACCACCGAGCGCGGATAGGGCAGCCCGAGCGATTGCAGCAGCGAAAGTTGCAGCGCTTTGGAAGTCTCGTTGCGAAACGCCTGGCTGCCATTCACGACGCGCGTTCCCAGCCGCTCGAGATGCGCCAGATAACTCAGCGTGTAGAAAATTCCGTGCGCATTGCCGCGCGTCCATGCCGAGGGACTCATGCGGTTGAAAATCAGCCCGTATTGCGGATTCCCGTTGGGCACCAGATCGAAATGGTGCCGGGTCGCGTCCAGGCGCGCGTAGGGAATGCCGCGCCGGTCCAGCTCCGCGAAGAGCGGGACAAACCACCGCTGGTGCTCGTAATAAATTCCAATCGGATGCTTCAGACCTGACACCGAGACCTCCACTTTCTCGTTGAGGAATGATGGCGCACAAATCTTGATCGTGCTGTGAGGGGCGGCCCGCGCCTTCCTGGGGACGGCGGGCCTAGCAGCCCGCGCAAGCGCCGGGCTGACGCACTGCCACTTAGATGCCACAAAAACGGATGCGTTTCCAATGATTTATTATCCATCGAAGGGAGGTTTCGGCGAACGTGAAGTCAAGCAGGGTCGTGTATGTGTGCATGAATCCCGGTGAGGCAGTCCCAGCCGCGCTTGGGCGCGCTGGAAGACCCGCGGAAGGAGGTTGCGCGAACTGTCCGAGTGTGGTACTCTTCGTATGCATTTGTTGCTCTTGAGTTCCTTTTGACACGTTCGAGAAGGCTGCCGGGCAACCGCCCAGCGGCCTTTTTTTGTGACGCGCGAGGCAAATCAGGGAACAAATAGCTTTCGAGGTGGCTAAGCGCCACCTTATGAATGATTTAGGAGCATTAGAATTGAGCAGAGAACAAGGTACTGTCAAGTGGTTCAACGCGGCCAAGGGCTATGGTTTCATCCAGCGCCAGTCCGGTGAGGACGTCTTCGTGCACTTCTCGGCCATCGAGGCCGAGGGCTACAAGACCCTCAACGAAGGGCAAGCGGTGGAGTTTGAAGTGAAGCAGGGACCCAAGGGTCTCCAGGCCGAACGCGTCACCGGTCTCTAATCCCATCTGAGAAGCAGCGCCGGGGTTCCGTCCCGGCGCCCTGAATTGCAAGGTGAGCCAGCCCCGCGGGCAGGGGCGCGCCGCCAATTGAGCCGAGGGAGCGGGCACGTTTCAACCACGGACCGCTCCTGAGGTTTGCCGAGTTGAGAAGTTGAAAGTTTCGCGCAGCGCGGAAGGCCTGAATGCCGCGCGGAGCTTTGAACTCTTAACTCTTCGCTCCGAACAGAAAATCTTCAACCTTTTTTGCCGTCATCAAGGGAGGGCATAGTGCAGATCCTAGTGGAAGGTCAGACCATCCGTCACGATCAGTATGGTGTGGGCATTGTGACGGAGTCCAACAACGAACGAACCACGATTGATTTCGACGACCACGGGGTGAAGAAGTTCGTCACTTCGATTTGGAGCGCGGAATTGATCGGTGAGCCTCCCACCGAGCGTCCCACAAAGCGCCGCGGCCGCCGCAAGACCGCCAAGAAAGCATAATTTCAGGAGTCAGGCGGCAGGTTGCCGGCTCAGAGCAAGATCCGCAACCTGCGCCTCACCTGCCCCCGATTGTTCTGCATTGTTCCTCTTTGTCGCACGCCGGTATGACTATGCCGTGTCCGTTCGTGCCAAAGCGTTCACGGCTCCACAAGACTATTGCGGACAGCGAAGCGAATGAGGTCGCTGAAACTCGCGAAATTCATCTTACGCATGATGTGATTCCGGTGGCTTTCGACCGTTCGCGTTGACACGCCCAGCGCCGCAGCCGCTTCCTTGTTGCTTTTCCCCTCCGCCAGCAGTTGTACAATTTCAACTTCGCGGGTCGTGAGCGGCACGCCTGGCAGCAGGCCCCCGGCGTTCGAGTCGCTGGGGCCGTGCACAAAGATGTCGGCCATCGAGGCTGCCAGCCGGGTGGTAAAAAACGGCTTGCCCTGACGCAATCGCTGGACCGCCGTGATCAATTCGGAATTGGCGTCGGACTTCAACACGTAGCCGCGCGCACCGACGCGAAGCACCTCTCGCGCGATTTCCTCAGAGAAATGCATGGAGAGGATGAGGATTTCGGTTTCGGGCGATGTTTGGCGGATGGCGCGCGCAGCTTCCAACCCATTCATTTCCGGCATGGTCAGATCGAGCACGACGAGGTCCGTCTTGTTCTTCTTGATGTGGTCAAGTGCTTCGAGGCCGTTCGCGGCTTCGGAACAGACCTCCACGCCCGCCTGCGATTCGAGCAGCGCGCGAACGCCGCGGCGAACAACATCGTGGTCATCCACAACGAGAATTCGATATCCATTATGCGCCGTGCTCATTTTGGCGCCTCCTTATTCAGCCGGCGGCCGCGGCCTTGGCCACGGGCAGGACAACGCGAATTGTAGTCCCATCTCCGAGCGCACTCTTGATTTCAAACTCACCCTCCAGTTGCTTCACGCGCTGGCGGATTCCGGCGAGCCCGATTCCCATCGGTGAATGCCATCCCGTGAGTTCCGAGGGCAGGCTCATGCCTCGGCCTTTATCTTCCACTTCCACGAGCGTGCACCCGTCGCGGCGCGCCACACGGATCACCGCCGTGCTGCTGCCGGAGTGCCGGTGAACGTTGGTAAGCGCCTCCTGCACGATGTGAAAGATTGCTGTTTCCGTTTCCTGCGGCAGCCGGCCAAAATCGTCTGCGATTTCCACCATCACGGCCACCCGGCTTCGTTCGGAAAATCCGGCGGCGTACCACCGCAAGGCCGGGCCCAGGCCGGCCTCGTCCAGCATCAGGGGATGCAACAGGTGAGAAACCGTGCGGACCTCACGGATGGCTTCCTCGGCGAGCGTCAGGGAAGATTGCAGCAGGTCCTGCTGGTTCGTCGCATCCTGCGGCACGGCCTCCGCCAAGCGCGACAGTGTCATTTTCAGGGCGGCCAGGCTCTGCGATGCTGACTCGTGGAGGTCGCGGGCCAGCCGGCGGTGCTCTTCGTCGCGCACGTTCAGCAATTGTTGCGACAATCTTCGCTGTTCTTCCTCGGCCTGTTTGCGGTCGGTAATATCCTGCGACATCCCGCGAATTTCATGGACGCGTCCGGTCGCGTCCGCCACGGGAACAGCGCGGGACTGGAAGACGCGTATGCGGCCATCGGGGAGCAGGAAACGGAGTTCGTTTTCGAGCGGTTTGCCTTCCGTGATGACGGTTTGGACATCGCCCGCTACCCGCGCGCGATCATCCGGGTGGAAGATCGCACAGGCTTGCCCCAGTGGAATTCGTTCGTTTCCGGGCTCACGCTCCAGCATGCGGTACATTTGGTCGGACCAGATGAAGGACTGCTTTTCTACGTCGTAATCCCAACTCCCCAGTTTTGCGAGCTGTTCGGCCTGCTTCCACAGGCCTTCCTTCTTCCGTAGGGCTTCCAGCGCGTCCTTTTCGGGGGTGATGTTTCTGGCGAGCAGGCAAATCGTGTTTCTCCCGCGATGCGTGCGCGGGACGGGGGTGATGCGGGCAAGAAACCAGCGGCGGCCTTCGGGAAGTTGCATATCGTACTCAACATCCTCGCTTTGGCCGGTCTCAAGCACGCGGGCAAAAGCTTTCCGGAAAGGTTCAAACGTGCCTCTGGTCATCAGTTCGCGGGCCCTGCGGCCCAGCCCTTTCCTCGCTTGCGGATGCAGCAGGCCCTGCCTCGAGCCCCAGAAATTCAGAAGTGTCCCTTCGAAATCAAATTCGAACATGCCATCGTTAAACGATTCGAGGAAGGTTTCCAGGGGGTGCGGGGGCTGGTTTAGCAGATTGAGTCGCTTTTCTTTTTGGGTCGGCTTGGAACTGTGACGGGAGAGCTTGGGGGCTCCGGCTTCCGGCGGGGAAGTGAGCTTCTTCGCGCGCGTCTCTTGCCCAACCGCGTCCGACTGCGATTTCATTTTTCCCCGGCGCTGTTTCATCACTGCGCCAATTTCACCGATGTTTGCAGCAGGGACGAAAACCCAAACCACGGCTCGAAATGGCCTCGAACCCAGGAATTGTTTTGGGGCCGACCACCTCACGCATTCCCACTGGGAAAACTGAGAGCTGTCCGGGGCGTTACAGCAGTGGGCACATTACTTCTCCGCCAATAGCATGTCAAGGGCAATCTGGAACTCGCGGGATGTAGTCCTCATCGGTCAATGAGGACACTCAGCTCACGGCCTCAGTAAATTCCACAGCGCAAAATGCGTATTGTTCCGAATTGAAACTTTGGACACAGCTTCCTACTATTCAATGATAGCTGGAAGGGGTGATTGTCTCTAACGTTCCGCTCTACGAGACCCGATAAGTAAAGAGGGAATTGCGAGAGTGGATCAACTACCTCACCGGGGTAACTTGCGGCAGACCAATCTCCGCACGCCCTGAAGAGCCGCCGCGATTTGCTCCGGCGAGGTGGTGTTAGCCAGGCAGCCCGTTTTGTTCGCATCCCTCATCGTCCACGTTTTTATTTCCTGGGAGTGGGCCAGGAGTCAAGATTTCCTTCAAGGAGAATGTATGTCCACCGTTCCAAGGCGCATCCTCGTCGTTGCTCCACGCGGTCCGACCATGAAGACGACTGTGGAACGGCTCGCGCGCCACGGCTGGGGATGCAAGGTTGTCGATTTGCTGGCCGAAGCAAAGGAAGCACTCAAGAAAAGTGAATACGAAATCGTCCTGGCGGCTGAACAGATGGCCGATGGCCGCGGCTATGACCTCACCGATATCATCGCGCGAAGCTCTTCTTCGCTTTTCGTTGGCGTGATGCTCCTCGACAGCTACCTCTGGCTTCCTACGGTCGAACGTGGCGTCAGGACTCTCGGCAGGCGCGCGGTGAATCCCGCCGTGCTCGAGGAGGCTATGGAAGATATGCTGCCGCATTCTGCGCTTGCGGCAGCCGCGGGCGGGACTTCCGATACGCCGATGCGGGCCGAACGCCACCGTCATAAGCAGACAGTCCCGCCGCGCCGCAAATCAGCCTGAATGCGTTGGCACCGAATGAAGCCATTGATCACCATTCGGAGAACGGAAACAGCGCTGCGGGAGTGCCTCCCGCTGCGGGATATGACGGATTGCCTGCTGCAGGCTTATGACTGTGTGGCGCGCCGCGCGTACCAGAAATTCTTGAGTCGCGGAGGGCAACCCGGCGGGGAGTTGCACGATTGGCTGGACGCCGAGCGAGAACTTCTCGGCAATCTCCCGGTGAACTTGGAGGACGGCGGAGATTTCTTGAGCGCACTCGCCAGCCTTCCGGGTCTCAGCAGTGAAGAAGTGGATGTTGGCATCGATCCGCGCTGGCTGGTGATTCTCGGCAACCGCAATGCGACCGACGAGTCCGCGGACCAGGACGAGCTGGATACGGATTTCGAGCAGGTGGCCGCCTGGGTGAGCACAATTCACGAGGATGCTCGCACACTTCGCATCAATTGCCGTGGCGCGAGAAGCCCTGATTCGCCAACCACCAGCCATGCGCCCCCGAAGCTCTTATCGTAGCTCAGTGCAGACTCAGAACTTGCTGTCGTGGCCGCTGGAGCAGGCGCGAATCCCGCACGTGATTCCTCGAAATCTCAATCCGCTGCGAGCAACGACGGGGAACGGGGACCGTTGCCACCCTCCAGTGCGCCGGCAGCATGGCAGGAATCATCCGGAGAGAATGGCCGCGAACCGGGCCAGGAGAACGCCGCGTCCCAACTTTTCTGCGTTCTCGAGCTTCCAGCCGAAGTCGATCCGTCACGGTGCATCGCAGTGTTGGCCAACGGATTACTCGGCATCCACATGCCCAAGCGCAAAAGTTTCGCCCCTTGAAGCTCGCACCCGGGAGGAACAGGCGTAATTAATTCTTG
>JBGPZR010000407.1:0-2582 GCA_041493845.1 Terriglobia bacterium
GTTCGGCGAATAGCGCCCCGTGGCCGGATCAATTTTCTGCGCCGTGCCTGATTTCCCCGCCGCGGTGTAGCCGTCCAGTTTCGCCGGCTTCCCCGTTCCTTCCAGGATGACGCTTTCCATCATGTCCCGCAGCGTTGCCGCAGTTTTCGCATCGATCACTTTCTGCGGCTCGCTGCCGGATCGCGGCGCCGGCGACGAGCCTCCCTGAATCTCTTCGACAATGCGCGGGCGGTGAAGCGTGCCGCCGTTCGCGATCGCCGAAATGGCGGAGACAAGCTGCACCGGCGTCACGCTCACTTCCTGTCCAATGGCGATGGATCCAATCGAGCTCGGCGTCCAGTTCTCGAGCGGCCTGAAAAGCCCGCGATTTTCGCCCGGCAATTCAATCCCGGTGAGCTGGCCGATCCCGAATGCCCGGATCTTTTCGTATAGTCTCGGCGCGCCCAGCCGCAGCGCAATTTTGATGGTACCCACATCGCTCGATTGCGTCAGCACATCGCGCACGCTCAAAATGCCGAACGGCTTGTGGTCGTGGATCAGCCGTCCCGCCACCAGGATCGAACCCATCTGGCAATCGATGAATTCGCGCGGATTCGTCACCCCGTTTTCGAGCGCACCGGAGAGCGTGATCATCTTGAATGTGGACCCCGGCTCGTAGGCCGCGGCCACCGCGCGATCCATGCGCACATCCACGGAGAATTTGCCCGCATCGTTCGGATCGAATGTCGGCCAATTCGCCACCGCCAGCAGGTGCCCGTTGTTCGGGTCCTGCACCACCACAGAACCGTTCTTCGCATGCGTCTCCGCGATCGCGCGCGACAGTTCTTTTTCGGCGATGAATTGAATCGTCTGGTCGATCGTGAGCACCACGCTCGCCCCGGGATCAGCAGCGGCCTCGCTACGGTCATACCGGCGGCGCCGCCCGTCGGCCATCACCATCATTCGACCCGGCCTTCCACGAATCAGCGAATCAAGCGATAGCTCGATTCCGCCTAGCCCCTTTTCATCCACGTTCACGTACCCCAGCGCATGCGCTGCCAATTCATGCTGCGGATACACGCGCCGGTATTCTTTCTGGAAAAAAACGCCGCGCAGGTTCATGTCCTGCACGCGCTGGACTGCCTCCGGGGGAACTTTTCGCGCCAGACGCACGGGCGTCTTCGCATCGCGGATTTTTGTTTCGAGGTCTCCGGAGGGGACGTTGAGGATCGGCCCGAGCAGGCGTGCCACCATCGCGGCATCCTTGATCTCGCCCGGATCCCCGAAACAGGAATCCATCGGGATGCTCACGGCCAGTTCTCGGCCCTTGCGGTCGTAGATCGGGCCGCGCCTCGGGCTGATTTCAAATGTGCGCTGTTGTTGACGCTGGGCTTTCGCGAAGTATTCGCTGTAGCAGAAAAGCTGGAGGTAAGTCAGGCGCCCCAGCACCGCCGCCATCCAAACCACTGCGAGCACCCAGACAACTAACCAGCGGAGACGCGGGCTGCGCTGCTCCATGGACTCTGGCCTACCCTATCGGAAACTCAGCCCGACACGCATGCGATTGACTGCGCCGGGAAAGGCCCGAAGCGCCGGGCCGCTGCGATTTCATGTCAGGGCCGGGATGGCTGAACGATGGCGCGCGCCTGAGCTAGCACCGCATCGCTCGGTTCCTCGGCGGGAGACAGTTGGCCAGGCACAGGAACCGTCAAGCCCAATTGCTGGCGCGCAATCGCATCCACTCTCGCGGGAGAACGCAACGTGGCGACTTCCAGGTGCAGCTGTTGATTCAACTCCGCGGCCTGCGTGTGTCTCGATTCGAGCTGCTCGAGCTGGTAACGAAGCTGGATGCACTCGAAGTGCTGCCAGGCATAAAAAAGCAGGCAGCCGGCCATGCCCGCGCCTGCCGCCACGCGGCGCCAGAATTCGCGCAAGCGCGCCGGTTCCGTGGGGCGTACCAGTCTCGAATTATCAATGCGCTTTACTGTGTGGTATTCCGTCATCTCCAGCCCCCTCGCTGCCGGGTTTCGACCGGCGCCAATTTTTCCGCTACGCGCATCTTTGCGCTGCGGGCGCGAGGATTGTTTCGGACCTCTTCCTCGCTGGGCTGGATTACTTTCTTGGTCAGCACCCGGAAACTTCCCTCGCGGGCCAGTTGCTGAAAGGCATGCTTTACGGGACGGTCTTCCAGTGAGTGGTAACTGATGACGATCCACCGTCCTCTGGAATTCAAAGTGGCAGGGGTCCGCGAAAGAAACTGCCCGAGTTCCTCCGACTCTCGATTCACCGCTATCCGCAGCGCCAGAAACGTTTTTGTCGCGGGTTGCAGTCTCTGCCTTCCCCTTGCTTTTCGGCCCCCTGCCACAACCGTTGCCAGGTGTTCGGTGTCGCGGATCGGCCGCGCGCGAACAATTGCTCTGGCGATTCTGCGTGAATCCCGCTCCTCCGCTTTCTGATACAGGAGGTCGGCCAGCTCTTTCTCCGGCCACTGATTCACAATTTCGTCCGCTGTAAGCGCATCATCGGGATTCATGCGCATATCGAGCGGCGCCGCCCAGCGGAATGAAAATCCGCGCTCAGGGCTGTCCAGCTCCAGGCTTGAA
>JBGPZR010000078.1:0-7861 GCA_041493845.1 Terriglobia bacterium
GCTTCCTCGGGCCGGCAAACGATCGGCTCGTTGTCATTGAAAGAGGTGTTCAAGACAACCGGCACCCCCGTGAGGTCGCCGAACGCGCGCAGCAGCTTCCAATAAAGCGGATTCGTGGTGCGGCTCACGGTTTGGAGGCGCGCGGTGCCGTCCCGATGCGTCGGCGCCGGGATGATGGCGCGCTTCTCCGGGCGCACGCCGTATGCAAAAGTCATAAATGGCGAGGGGTGTGACTGCTGAAAATATTCGGCGGTGGCCTCTTCGAGAATCGAAGGCGCGAAGGGGCGGAAAATCTCGCGGTGCTTGATGCGGCGGTTGAGAATATCTTTCATCTCAGGCCGCCGTGGGTCCGCGAGAATGCTTCGTTGGCCGAGCGCGCGCGGTCCCCATTCCACGCGCCCATGGAACCAGCCGACGATCTTTCCGGCGGCGATATGACGCGCGGTAGTTCGAACCAGCGCTTCCTCAGCGAGTTCCTCGATTTGTTCATTGCCACGAGAGCCGTCTGCCGCTTCTACGGCCCTGCGAATTGCGTGCGGCGAGAATTCCGGTCCCCAGCCTGCATGGTCCATCACGAAATCGCGCGGACGCCCGAGAATCTGGTGCGCAACCGCAAAAGCAGCGCCGACGGAGAGGCCTGCATCACCGGCCGCTGGTTGAACGAAAACGCGTTCGAAGGGCGTACGGTCGAAAATTTTTCCGTTGGCCAGGCAATTGAATGCCACTCCTCCGGCGAGACAGAGTGACTTCTCGCCGGTCTTTTTCGCCAGCGCGTTCCAATGCGCGACCAGAACTTCTTCGAGAGCCGCCTGCATGCTTGCGGCAATATTATGGTGGCGTTTCTCCAACGGCTGATCGGCCAAGCGCGCCGGGCCCAGGCGCTCCTCGAGATAGCGCGAGAAAAGTCGTCCCTGAACGGGTGTGCGGTCCGCTTCGCGCCAGGTCATATCGGCGCCCTGGGCCTGGTGCGTGAAGTATTCGAGGCCAAGGCGAAAAGAAAGGGGGCCGTCGGTCCGCACAATCCGGCGGAACTCCTCGAGAAATTCCGGCTGGCCGTAGGCCGCGAGACCCATCACTTTGTATTCGTCGCCGAATTTCCAGAAACCGAGATACTGAGTCAGCGCCGTGTAGTACATCCCTAGCGAATGAGGGAACGTGGTTTCTCCCAGGATGCGCATCTGCGGGCCATTCCCCGCGGCCCACATGGCGCTTGCGAAATCGCCGAGACCATCTGCCGACAGGACGGCTGCGTGGTCAAAAGGCGAAACAAAAAATGCGCTCGCGAGATGTGCGGTGTGGTGTTCGATCCGATGGAAGCGAGCGCGAATATTCCCGGGCGGCACCTCAAACGCCGCGGCGAGTTCGTCGCGGATGCCGGCAAATCGCGCCATCACGCGCGCGCGGTCGAAAGCGAATCGCGGCATGCGCATGGCGTAGCGCAATTTCGTTCCCAGGCGCGCCCATGGATCGCGCGGAATCGCGATGTGATCCACTTCCGAGAGCTTCACGCCCGTCACATCGAGGCAGTATTGAATCGCGCGGGCCGGAAATCCGGCGGCATACTTCACGCGATTGAAGCGTTCTTCCTCGACGGCGGCGAGCAGGCGCCCGTCGGCAACAATCGCCGCCGAAGCGTTCGCGTGATAAGCGTTGATCCCCAGGATGATCATTTCAATATTTCTTGTCCGTCCCGCATTCCAGCCGTGAACCTTCAGGCGATGGAAACTGCAGCCGTCTTCGCACGCTCCGCGCGGCTTGCCTCTGGCGCGCCCAAATTTCGCTTTACCCACTCGTTTAGAACGTAGAGGCTCCAGGGGCGTGACCAGGTTGTACGGCCTGCCAGAAAGTTGTCCCAAACCCCGCGAGCCAGCTTCCCATCGAGTCGAGACTGTAGCGCCGGCGACCAGTCCGAAAGGCCCGCGGCGACGCGCTTGCCCAGAGGGCCGCGAAGCCAATTCTCCCAGGGGAAAGTGAAGGTGCGCTTCGGCTGCGCGGCAACCTCTGGCGGCAAAAGATCCCCGAGCGCCTGGATCAACAATGCCTTCGGTTGTCGTCGGTCGTTCTTTGCAGATTCCGGAAGTGAGAGCACATATTCTACAAGCGCTGAATCCAGGAACGGCACACGAACTTCGAGCGAATGATGCATGCTCATCGCGTCGGTGTCGCGCAATAGCGTGTTCACCAGATAGGAGCGCAGCTCAAGCCATGAGATGGCAGTGAAAGTGTCCATCGAACACGCTTGCCCGGTGGCGTGCAAAAGCCAGCGTCCCCAGGCCGTCTCGCTCCATACGTTCCCGTCTTCCTGCAGCCACGATGCGGTAGTTTGCGACGTAAAAAGCGCTCGCGTGAAGAAGTATGGGTGCGGAAGCGAGCCAGGATCGAGCCAGGCCGCGAATGCTTTTCGGGAACCGTCGGGAGAAAGCCGCAAAGCCTTCGAGTCCATTGCTTGCTTTGCCACGAACGCGCGCAATGGCCTCGGGACGAAGCGAGCCACTGCTGCCAGGCGCGCAACCCGCGCCGTGTCTCGGAATGAGCTGTAGCCGCCAAAGAGCTCATCACTGCCGAGGCCGGAAAGCGCGACTTTCAGTCCTGCCTGCCGCGCCGCCCAGGAGACAAAATAGGTATTGATGCCGTCCATGCTGGGCTGATCGAATGCTGCAATGGCTTCCTCGAGCCTGGCCACCATTTCCTGGTCCGAGAGCGTGAGCTCGCAGTGATCTGTCCCCAGGCGCTTGGCGGTCGAGCGGGCTACTTCTGCTTCGCTGAATTCAGCATCGGGGAACGCCACTGTAAACGTGTGAATCCCGTTTTGCGCGCGGCTGGCAAGCGCCGCAATGGCCGTCGAGTCCAGCCCACTGCTCAGGAACACTCCAACAGGAACATCGGCGACCAGGTGACTGCGCACAGCCTCATCGAGGAGTGAGCGAACACGCGTGGCTGGCGGCATGGCCGCATCCCGCGACGCTCGCGCGGCGTTCGCCAGTTCGGCCCCGATATCCCAGTAGGCCCTTGGCTCAGCGGTGTTGACCTTGTCAGCGGTGGAAATCGTCATGCAATGGCCGGGCGGAAGAGATGCCACGCCTTCGACCAGCGTCATCGGCTCGCCCACGGAGCCAAATAGGAGGAAAGCAGAGAGCGCTTCGGACGAGAGATTCGCCGCGAGACAATCGCTCGCCAGCAATGCCCGCACTTCCGAAGCGAATAGGAGCACTCCATCTGTAATCGCGTAGTAGAGCGGCTTAATGCCCAGGCGGTCACGGGCAATGAACACGCGGGCTGGAAGGCCGCTGCGGCCCTGCGGCATCTCCACGACCGCGAAAGCAAACATCCCGCGCAATCGGCGAACGCAATCTTCGCCCCAGGCTTCGTAGGCGTGCACGATGACTTCCGTGTCGGACTTCGTGCGGAATTGGTGGCCGTCGGCCTCGAGTTCAGCGCGCAGGGCGAGGAAGTTGTAAATCTCACCATTGAAGAAAACTGCCAGCGTGCCTGCTTCGTTCCAGACCGGCTGGCTTCCTCCCAGCAGATCAATGATGCTGAGCCGGCGCGTGCCGGCCGCAAGCCGCGGAGCGACCAGCAGGCCTTCTTCGTCGGGTCCGCGGTGAACGATCACGCGCATCATGCGGCGGATCACAGCCTCGCCGGCTTCCTTTGACTCGATTCCGATCGCGCCGCAAATTCCACACATATAATTTCTCAGTGCCAGAATTTAATTGGCAAACAGTACTCTACACCTTTTACCGGGACATCTCGACTCCAGGGGGAGGCTTGGTGAAGGCGCGCATCCCCCCGATTTGCCGTGGTAAGGCCCCGGCCAGCACGACAGGAAATGTCCTAAGTTTTTCACAATTGATGGAGTGGAAAAGGATTTCTTTGTCCCTGCCGCGAACTCCAAAAATGTAAGTGCTGTAGAATGTGTCTTTTGACGGTGTGCCATTCTGGTTCTCAACGTGCAATGTTCTTTGCGTGATCGGTGTCGTAGACTTTCTGCATTGGGCACATGATTTCAGGCGGTTTATGGCAGTCAAGAATGAAGCGTAGTCTTAGGAGATTTAAGTGCGACAAAAACTCCTGCTTGTTTGCATTTTTTCCTTTTGCGCGGCTCTGACGTGTGGTGCAGTGCGGGCCGACGGTGTCATTCCCGTCCAGAACGCGTCGTTTGAGACCTCCGGTCCACTGTCGGGTTGTGGCACCGGGTGCAGCTATAACACTGGGCCGATTCCGGGTTGGACGCTGGGTGGAAGTGGACTCGCAGGCTCCTTCGAGCCCAATTCCTCTACGCTCAATCTTCCATTGCCGGATGGGAACTTCATTGCATACAGCAACGGGGGCACTATTTCTCAAACATTGGGTATTTCGGTTCAGGCCGACGCCACGTACACCCTGTCGGTTGATATTGGTCGCAGGCTGGATGCCTCAGGCTCACCGAAAAATACTTACTCGATCGCACTTGACGATGGCTCAGCCATGTTATGCACCACCCCCACCACCTCGAACAGCGGCATCTCCGCGGGTACATTTGTTGATGTGACTTTGACCTGTACGACCGGTTCCGTAGTTACGCCGGGACTCCTGACCATCGTTCTGACAAGTGGTGGAGTCGGTGGAGCTCAGATCGATTTCGACAACGTCTCTCTAGCGGTGGCAACGCCTGAGCCCTCGGCCGTATTTTTGATGGTTGTGGGATTAGGATATGTCGCGCTACTCTGCAGATATTCACGTCATAAGGACCTTTTGCAAGCACGCGCTTCCTGAATCACAGACGGCAGAGATTGATTCCCTGAAAAAGTTATTGAGGATTCAGAATCCTCCTGTTGCCGGAGATAAGGCATAAGGCCTCTCTGGTCGGCGGCATAAGGAGTACAACCACCTCGCCCGGTTCTTTCGACTCGATTGCGAAGGTCCTGCAGAATCAGCACCTGGTGTCAGCCCGTGGTATCCACAAAGGCGCCGAATGCCCGGCGGATTTGTTCGCGCATGCGGAGCGTGCGCACACCCAGCCGTTTTTCGCCATACCAGCGCAGCGAAACTCGCAGGAGCATCAGGAAGACAACCTGGCAAACTGAGACGAGCATGAAGGCGAACGATTCGCGCTCAGCGAGCAAACTCACGGTCGGCGAATCCTCCCAACCGGGAAGCACGCCGTCGAGCACGGCGCGAAGGGGGCGACCGACAAGGCGCAGGCGGCCCAGACGAATGTGAGCCGTAAGATCGTAGCTGTAGTTTGAATCGTAGCCCGCGATATTCCTGGTGGCGGTAGCGAAGATAGCGGGATCTTTCAGTTGTTCACCCGTCAGCGGCTTGGCGTCCGTCCCGCGCAAGATGATGCGAAACGCAGGGTCCACTACAATCCACCGGCCATCCACCAATACTTCAGCTGAGACGTGTTTCGCGAGCCTTCGCGAATCCAAAAGCAGCAGACGCCGCGCTTCCATCCCTCCGCTGTCCGCAAGATTGATAAATGCGTTTGTGGCCGAGCCGCAGACCTGCAGCAGCGCATGGTAGTTCAACGTCTCGGTCGGATCGCGATCCGGCGCGGAACCGTCGGGACCTGCCATCTGGCGCGCGGGGCCGTGCGCCATCCAGATCAGGATGGCTTGAATCTTTTCCTCGGGTGGCGCGGAGACAGGAACGATGGCGTCTGAAAACCCCTTCAAGTATCGCCGCGTCGAATATTCCCAGCCCATTGAGTAAGTGGCCAGCACGATGGCCAAAACCAGCAGAGCATTCGCGCTATACCAGGCGCGCCGGTAGAGAGAGTGCTCTCTCATCGGCCAAGTTCCTCCAGCCGGCACCGGCGGTACAAGTCCTCCGTGAGATCGAGCGGGCCTTCCCAGGATAGCTTTTGCACCAACTCCTGACAGCCCTTTTCGTACCGTGCGCGAGAATCCTCTACTGCAAGAAATCGCTGCAGCGCATCGCACAATTGCCCGACATCGTGCTGGATCACCATTCCTGCTCCTCCGATGAAGGGAGCGATTCCGCAGCGGTCGGTTACAATCACGGGTGTTCCGCAGGCGGCTGCCTCCGCCGCCGTATTTCCGAAATTCTCATTCTGCGAGGGAAGAACAAACAGGTCCGCGTCGCGATAGGCCGACCATTTTGCGTCATCATACAGCGGCCCCGTGAATAGCACTTGCTCTTTCAGATGGGCCTCTTCTTTCATCGCATTGAGCCGTGCCAGGAATCCGTCACCTTCTTCTGGGCCGGCAAGCACCAGCACGGCGCTCCGATTGTCTCCCGCTCGAGCTCGCCACCGAGCGAAAGCTTTCAGCAACAGGTCCGGGCTCTTCTTAGATACCAGGCGGCCGAGAAAAAGAATCATTTTCGCGTCGCGCGGAATTCCCCACTGGCGTCGAAAGTCTCCCGGCGTGGGAGAATTTCCCGGCAGCTCAACTCCATTTCGACGGATCACGATGCGCGTCCCGGCTACACCGCTTTCAATGACCTCTTGTTTCTCCTGCTCCGATGTTGCGATCAAGAAGCGCGCTCCCCGGATGAGCTGATGCCCGAACAGCCGGTGGTACAAGCGTTTCAACCGCAGGCTGCGCACAATCGGACGATACATTCCCATTGGCTCGACCACGTAAGGAATTCCCCGCCGCCTGCAAAAATGGCTCACCGCCGGTCCCAGCAAGTCATAGAGGCCGAAGAAATGGACCAGGTCGAACTGCCTGAGGGACGCCCCGCAGAATCCTACCACACGAGGATTCAGTGTGAGTGCGCGATAGTGGCCCAGAGTCGAGAGGTAGATGGCTTCGACTCCGTCCTCTTCGGCGCGCCATCCCCAGCGGCAGCGCTCCACGTTCATGCCGAATCCGTTCCGTTCTGTGAAACCGAGATCCGCCGTCAGCACAGTCACCCGGTGTTGGCGGCGGGCCAGGCCGCGAGCAAGGGCGCGCACCTTGACAACCGGGCCGCCGCGGTCTTGGAAAGGGAAGTAGGACTGCACCGCCATCAGAACGCGCATGCGTTTCGAGACCAAGGTTTCACTGGTAAAAAGTCTCGCTCCAATTGTGGGCTGGGCCGCCACGCCGAGAGGAAAGCACTCAAAACAATACTATGGCGCGTGGCTGGAATCCAGACCACACGCCCTCAGTGTCCCGGCTCCATAATTCTGTCACCCTATCAGAAAGGATGGAGGCGGGCAGACAGGAGCCGACGCTCTCATGGAATCAAGCCAGCGGTACGAGAGGAGGCGGATGATTCGGGGAGGTTGGCTGGGGCGGTTGGACTCGAACCAACACCGTCCTCATTAACAGTGAGGTGTCCTACCAATTGGACCACGCCCCAAACCGTTGCCGCGACTCTTGCCAGGAATCGGCATGATTCCCACTCAAATTCTAGCGGATTTTGAAATTACTTGCTGACACTTCGTCGGTGGATACGGCGCGCGGGTTGTGACATACCCCCGCCGTTTAATTTAGAGGGGTAGGTGGTTATAAGATTCGGCGGTAGGTAGCCGGGGGAAGGAAGCCGGCCCAGCCCTCAATCCCCGAAGGGATTCTCGGCTTTCCTCCCCCTGACGCGAATCTATAGGGCACGCGGGAAACCAAAGCTAAGTAGTTGAAAACAATAGCTCTTGCAATAGCCCGCTGGGTAAAAAATCCTGACATCCAGTAAAAATTCCGATATGCTACGCCGACCTGCGCTTCGAAAATGCTTCGCCTTTCGCCTCTTCTTGACTGCACCGAGCCAGCCTTGCTAAGGTGGGGAGTTACGATGGGCCCATTATACCCAGTGTATAGGGAGCCCACCTGTATAGGAGCGCTCCACGCAACCATGGGCTTAAAGAAAATCGTCATCCGGGGCGCCCGGCAGCACAACCTAAAAAACATCAGCCTGGAAATCCCGCGCAACA